>PKCW01000021.1 GCA_002862965.1 Pseudomonadota bacterium | reverse complement strand
TCATCTGGTTGAAGATCTGCACGCGCTCGCCGGGCTTGGGCGGATTTTCGAGGGCGATCTGGATGCAGCGCACGGTGTCCTGGATGTGGATGAAGGCGCGGGTCTGGCCGCCGGTGCCGTGCACGGTGAGCGGGTAGTCGACCGCCGCCTGCATCAGGAAGCGGTTAAGCACGGTGCCGTAATCGCCGTCGTAGTCGAAGCGGTTGATGAGCCGTTCATCCTGGCGGGTCTCCTTCGTCTGCGTGCCCCAGACGATGCCCTGGTGCAGGTCGGTGACGCGCACCTTGTCGTTCTTGTTGTAGAAGAAGAACAGCAGCTGGTCCTGCGTCTTGGTCATGTGGTAGATGCTGCCCGGGTTGGCCGGGTAGAGGATTTCGTTTTCGATCTGTGCGCCGTCGTCGGTTTCCACCTTCACCCGCAGGTAGCCTTCGGGGATCTTCATGCCGGCGGTGCCATAGCCGTAGACGCCCATGGTGCCCAGGTGGGCGATGTGGATGTCCTGCCCGCTTTCCACCACCGCCGCCAGCACGTTGTTGGTGGCGTTGAGGTTGTTGTCCACCGTGTAGCGCTTGTGGGTGCTGGATTTCATGGAGTAGGGCGCGGCGCGCTGCTCGGCGAAATGGACGATGGCATGCGGCTGCCAGTCCTTGAGCAGGTCCAGCAGGCGCTGGTAGTTGCGCGCGACGTTGAAGTTGTGAAAGGCGATGTCGCGGCCGGAGATTTCCTTCCAGGCGCGCAGCCGCTCGCCCATGGGGCGGATCGGCGTGAGGGAATCGCATTCCAGCTCGATGTCGATCTGGCGTCGCGAGAGGTTGTCCACGATGGCCACCTCGTGGCCCAGGTTGGACAGGTGCAGCGCCGTGGGCCAGCCGCAGAAGCCGTCGCCGCCGAGAATCAGGATTTTCATGGTGGATCTCCCAAGGGGTGGAAGGTGAAGAGGGGAAGGTTTGGGCCCGGACGACTGGTCGGTGGCGCCGCGTGCGCTCACGCCGGCGGCTCCGCTCGGTGTCGTCTTCGACAGATGTGATGTGCTGACCGTTTGCGGAACATGCAGTCCACACTCCTTGAGGTCATCCTGTTCCCACCACCAGCGCCCAGCACGGACGTCTTCCCCGGCGGTGATCGCGCGGGTACAGGGCGCGCAGCCGATGCTGGCGTAACCCCGTTTATGAAGGGCGTTATGCGGTACGTCGAAATCGCGGATGTAGTCCCAGACCTCCCGGTGCGTCCAGTGGACCATCGGGTTGAACTTGTGGATCTGATGGGTGGCGTCCCATTCGCGGGCCTCGAGGTCCGATCGATGCGCCGATTGCTCCCGCCGCAGTCCGGTCAGCCATGCCTTGCGGCCGGCAAGCGCCCGGTTGAGCGAAGACACCTTGCGGATGGCGCAGCATTCATGGCGTCGCTCGACGGAGTCATAAAATGCGTCCGGGCCGTGCGCAGCCAGCCAAGGTTCCAGCTCCTCAGGCTTGGGCATGAAAAGATGAATCGTCAGTCCGAAACGGCGACGGGCCGATTGGGCGAGGTGGTAGGTTTCGGGCGGCAGGCGGCCGGTGTCCAGGCTGAAGATGTCGATGGCCAGATTGTGCCGGGCAATCAGGTCCGTCAGGATCATGCTTTCGGGGCCGAACCCGTTGGAGAGCGCCGCGGGTGCATACCGCTGTTCGATCTCCTGAAGCAGCGCCAGGGTGTCCGCCAGACTGGCTCGATAAGAAGGCGCGCTTGGCATCGGTGACCTCCTTTGGAGCGCGAACGCAATGCGCGCGCCGACTTGGCCGTTTCCCAATCAGACGTAGTGGGCAGGACGGTATTTGATCAACCGGCCGGATCGGACGTGAAGCGGGAGGGTCAGAGGGTTCGGGTTTCGCCACGCTACCGCCATGACGGTGCGGATCAGATCACCGTCTATGCTGGCCGCCGGGCGTGTTCAGGCGTTGAACGCGAAGTGGCATTCCACCACGCCCCGGATCGGGGCGCAACGGTCATGGGGCACGCAGCCATCAAAAGGTCACCATCGGCGCTCGGGCTTTACATCAGCGGGAATCAGGCCAAGGGGCCATGCTTGCGGCCCCATCGCTACAGGCGGCTTCGCGTTCCTCGCGATCACAGCAAGGGGGTGTTACTGAGCCGCGGTGATTCCCGAATGGCGGCGGTGTAGACGCGCGACATCGGTACGGAGGTGCACCGTTGGATCGTCACGACACCCGCAGCGGGTTGAATGCCTGCACGTTGCCGTAGTGCTGGCCTTCGCCGAGGTCTTCGGTCCACAGCTGCGCCGCTCCCGCGCGCTGGGCGGCAGCCACGATCAGGCTGTCCCAATAGCTCAGTTGCCAGCGCGTCTGGACATCAAAGGATGCGGCGAGAAGAAGGCGGTCGTTGTCGATCACTTTCCACGCCAGATAGTGGCTCACGCGCTGGGCCGAGTCGGCCGGCGTCAGGTTGGCCTTGCGGATCAGGTTCACGTGGAGTTCCTGCAGGACCTGCACGCTGACGGCGGCCTTGCCGGGCTCGCTCCAGAGCGGCTCGATGCGGATCCGCGCCAGCGCGTGGCGCGGATCCGGCGAATCGGTGTTGGCGTAATACAGCACGTTGGTATCGACGAACACCTCAACGCTCATGCGCCTGCTCTCGCGTGAGCGGCCCTGCATGCACCGGTGCCGGCTGGCGCATGGCCTGCAGCGCGCGCCGCCGGGCCGGCTCGAAGCCGTCCAGTTCGTCCACGGCGCGGGTCACCAGATCGCTGACCCAGGCGGAGACAGAAACGTGCCGATCAACGGCCAAATGCTTGATTCTTCGCAAGGTCTTTTCGTCTAGGCGAAGCGTGATATTGCTCGTCATGATGTCCACTCCTTGCGGTCGATAGCCCACATTTTGAGTGCAGCACATGACGTGTGCAAGGCTGATGGCCTTTGCGATGACGCCCCGCTCCGTCGCTGCGCGCCGCGCGATGACATCCCTCTCCGTCACTGCGCGCCGATGACGCCTCCCGTCATTGCGATGTGGCGTAGGTGATATCCCCCGTCATTGCGAGGCGCGCAGCAACGAAGCAATCCATGCCTTTCGTGTCTTTCCGGTGCGGCGCGGCGGTTCCGCTTGCATAGCCGGATGGATCGCCACGGGCCTGCGGCCCTCGCGATGACGGGGAGCAGCGGTCCCTTACGATGGCGTCATCACCGTCGCTACGCGCCTCGCGATGACAGGAAGATGATGTGTTCGCGATGTCGGTGTGGCGGTGGATCGCCACGGGCCTACGGCCCTCGCGATGACGGAAGGCGCCGGATGTTGGCGGTTCGGCCGGTTCCCTCCGTCATTGCGAGGCGCGCAGCAACGAAGCAATCCATGCCTTTCTGGCGCCGGATGGGTCGCCACGGCGCTACGCGCCTCGCGATGACGGCTACGGAACGTTTGCGGCGGCATGGATGGATCGCCACGGGCCTGCGGCCCTCGCGATGACGGGAAGATGTCAGCCCTCGCGATGACGCCTATCCCCGTCGCTGCGCGGCGCCCGATGGCGTCCCTCTCGGTCATTGCGCGCCTCGCGATGACGAATGGCCCGATCGCTATCGGCCGCTGTGCGACTCCGCGATGCCGGAGACGGTGTCGGTCGGCTTTTGGTGATGAGGGGGCTGTCGAGCAGAAGCGGATGGTCATTGATCGCGGTGCGTACAGGGCGGTGCGCGGCACGCCGTCAGGGGCTGGCCGGCAGCAGTCCCGATTCCCGGGACGATGCCTCGAACCGCTGGATGATCCCGGACAGGACCTCCGCACTGCTGCGGATCAGCGCAACCAGTTCCAGGGCGCTTTCGGCTTCGAGGTCGTAGTCGTGGGTCAGGCGGTTGCGCAGCGCGCGCAGTTCCAGCCATGTGGCGGTGTCGGGGAGAATGGTCACGCGGACGGCCCAGGCGACGACATCGGCAAAACTGCGGTAACGCTCGCCCAGCATCGCGTGGGCATGGCGGAGGGCGCCGGCGAGCTGATCCTGCAGCTTGGTGAAGCGATCGTTGAGCGCGGCGATGCGTTCGGCGATCGCGGGTTGTTGCAGGTCTTGCGGGCCGAGTGTCGCCGGCAGGCGTTGCATCGAGTAGGCGATTCCCTGTTCCAGCCGTGCCAGGATGCTCACCTGATGGGCGAGCAGGGCCTGCTGTTCGGCGAACAAGGCGCTCAAAGCGGCACCCCGGTCAGTCGCGCGATGCGCTCGATCGGCCGCGAGGACGGGCGCGGCGTGCCCGTGATCAGGTCGACCGGCTCTCCGAGCAATTGTTCGAGCCTGGCCTGGGCGCTCAGCGTCTGGCGCAGCGCCGGCCGTGTGTCCGTTTCGACGAACAGGTCGATGTCGCCGCCAATGGCCTGGTCGTTCACCCGCGAACCGAACAGCCACACGCGTGCCTGTGCGCCGAAGATCGCGGCGGTGGTTTGGCGGATGACGGCAATTTGCTCCGGGGTCAGACGCATGCGGTGCCCCCGGTCGGCCTCGGTATGCCGAGGGTGTATCCGGTTTGGTGCTCCCGACGGGCGGCGGGGTGATTCAGTCTTCGCAACATCGTTCCGTCCCGGCGAAGTGGGATATCGCTCGTCGTGAGAGCTTGCCCGCCGTTGGCGGCAGACGCAACGTGGGTGCGGCGAGACGGTGTCGCGGTTGGCGCCGGATGGGTCGCCACGGCGCTACGCGCCTCGCGATGACGGAATGGGGGTGCCATCGGGATGACGAATGGGGCGGCCTCGGACGAAGGAAAGCAGCGGCGCTCGCCATGACGGAAGGTAGGGCGGCCCTGGGATGACGCACGGCGGCGGGCGCGGGCGGTTCGTCCTTTCCCTCCGTCATTG
>PKCW01000171.1 GCA_002862965.1 Pseudomonadota bacterium | reverse complement strand
TCACCGCGTCCATCACCACCATGGCCGCCAGTTCGCCGCCGCTGAGCACATAGTCGCCGATCGAGATCTCCCGATCGACGGCGCCGAGCACGCGCTCATCCACGCCTTCGTAGCGGCCGGCGACCAAGATCAGCCCCGGCAGCGCGGCGAATTCCCGCGCCAGCGTCTGATCGAACGACTGTCCCTGCGGACTCATCATCACCACCGGCGTGCCGGCGGGGGCCGCGCCGCGGGCCGCTGCGATGGCGGCGAGCAGGGGCTCGACCTTCATCACCATGCCCGGACCGCCGCCATAGGGCCGATCGTCGACCGTGCGGTGGACGTCGTGCGTGAAATCCCGCGGGTTGACGCCCCCGGCCCGGATCAGCCCGCGTTCGCGCGCCCGGCCGGCGATTCCGCCCGCATAGAGCGCCTCGACCAGCTCCGGAAACAGCGTCACCACGGTCAGATGCATGCCCGCGTTCCGCTCAGAAATCCGGGTCCCAGTCCACTTCCACCACGCCGGCCGTCAGGTCGACCCGGCGCACGACGTCAGGCCGGATGAAGGGGATGAGGCGTTCTTCCTCGCCCTTCACCACCAGCACGTCGTTGGCGCCGGTTTCCATCAGGGCGTCCACGCGCCCGAATTCGAATCCGTCGATGCCGACGACCCGCAGGCCGACGAGATCGATCCAGTAATACCCTTCATCCGCTGGCGGCAGCGCTGCGCGCGGCACGCTGATCCAGGCGCCGGTCAGGGCCGCCGCCGCCTCGCGGTCGGCGATGCCGGACAGGCGGACCACCCAGCCCTTGCCCTGCGCCTGCACCGCCTCGAGGCTGCGCCGGCCTGAGCCCGCCGGCCCGTCGATGTCCCAGTGGCGATACTCGAAGAGCTGGTCCGGCGGTCGCGTGTGCGGCTGGACCCGGATCCAGCCCTTGACGCCGAACGGGCTGCCGAGCCGCCCCAGGACCACCCGCCCGGCGTCCGCCGTGGCGGCGCCCGCGGTCATCAGGCTGCGGCTTCGCTCGTCTTGGCAGCCTGCCGGAGCAGCTGGTCGACGCGCTCGGACGGCTGGGCGCCCTGCGCGATCCAGTGGCGCGCGCGCTCCAGATCGACGCGCAGGCCTTCTTCCTTCGCGGTGGCGATGGGATTGAAGAAGCCGAGGCGCTCCAGATAGCGCCCGTCACGGCGATTGCGGCTGTCGGTGACGACCAGATGATAGAAAGGCCGCTTCTTGGCGCCGGCGCGAGCGAGACGAATGGTGACCATGTAACCCTTGAACCTCCAGATCGGACATCGGGTCGCCGCCGCACGCGCGCAGCCGGCAGACCCCAGCAAATTGGCGATTGTAATCAATTCACGCGATCGATCGCAATCAGAGCCCCATGCCGGGCGGCAGGCGACCGCCCTTCAGCAGCTTGCCCATCGGGCCCTTGGTCATGCGTTTCATCATCTTCTGCGTCTGCTCGAACTGCTTGAGCAGGCGGTTCAGGTCCTGGACCTGCAACCCCGAACCGGTCGCGATGCGCCGCTTGCGGGAGGCCTGGATGATGTCCGGATGACGCCGCTCGCCCGGCGTCATGGCATTGATCAGGGCCACCATGCGCCGGATGTCGCGGTCCTGGACCTGATTGCGCGCGGCCTCGGGAATCTTCATCGCACCCGGCAGTTTTTCGAGAATGCTGTTGATGCCGCCCATGCTCAGCATCTGCTGGAGCTGGTCGCGATAATCCTCGAGCGTGATGCCCTTGCCCTTCTGGACCTGGGTCGCGAGCTTGTCGGCCTTGGCGCGGTCGGTGTTGCGCTCGATCTCCTCGATCAGGGTGAGCACATCGCCCATGCCGAGGATGCGGGAGGCTACACGCTCGGGGTGGAACGGCTCGAGCGCGTCGGTCTTCTCGCCGGCGCCCATGAGCTTGATCGGCTTGCCGGTGATCTGGCGGATGGACAGCGCGGCGCCACCGCGGGCGTCGCCGTCGGTCTTGGTCAGGATGACGCCGGTCAGCGGCAGCGCTTCATCGAAGGCCTTGGCGGTATTGGCCGCGTCCTGGCCGGTCATGGCGTCCACGACGAAGAGCGTTTCGTGAGGAGAAACCGCCTCGTGGATGCGGCGCACCTCGTCCATCATGTCCGCATCGATGTGCAGGCGCCCGGCGGTATCGACGATGAGGACATCGAAGAACTTGAGCCGGGCCTGGGCGAGCGCTGCCTTGGCGATTTCGGCCGGATCCTGATCCGGGCTGCTCGGAAAGAACCCGGCGCCGATCTGCTCGGCCAGCGTCCTCAGCTGATCGATCGCCGCCGGGCGGTAGACGTCGCAGCTGACCAGCAGCGATTTCTTGCGCTGCCGTTCCTTCAGATGTCGCGCCAGCTTGGCGGCCGTGGTGGTCTTGCCCGCGCCCTGCAGGCCGGCGAGCAGGATGACCACCGGTGGGCGGTGGTTGAATTTCAGTTCCGCCGTCTGCTCGCCCAACACACGGATCAGTTCTTCGTTGACGACCTTGATCAGCACCTGGCCCGGCGACAGGCTGGTGCTCACCTCACGCCCCACCGCCCGCTCGCGCACCTGGTCGATGAACGACTTGACCACGGGCAGGGCGACGTCGGCGTCGAGCAGGGCCGCGCGCACCTCGCGCAAGGCCTGCTGGATGTTTTCCTCGGTCAGCCGCGCCTGGCCGCGCAACTGCATCAGGGTCCGATTGAGACGTTCGGTCAGGTTCTCGAACATGGCGCTTCAACTCGACATCGGTAAGGTCAGGGCGCATCGCGCGCCGGCGCCGGCTACGTTACCCGAAAGGCGCACGAGCGTCACCCGCAGCCCTGTGGCGCCGCCCGCGCGCCCTGTGCCATGATGCCGGCAACCACCTCTTCGACGACCGATCATGAACAGCTTGTGGATCGCGTGGGCCGTTGCCCTGGCCTATGGCGGCAGTGCCGCCCTCCTGCTCCGGCGCGCCCGCAAGCTGCTGCGAGGCCAGGCGGTCGGCAAGGCTGGGGCATTGGCGCTCGGCGCCTTGGGCTTCGTGCTCCACACCGCGCTGATTTCGCCGATCGTGGGGCACGACAGCCTGCATCTGGGCTTTGCCGAAGTCATTCTGCTCATGGGCTGGCAACTCGCGCTGCTGCTGCTCCTGGCCGCGGCCCGGGCACCGCTCGAGAATCTGGGCCTGATCCTGTTTCCGCTGCTGGCGCTGTCCATGCTGCTGTATCGCCCCCAGGCACCGGTCGGCGGCGTCAGGCTGAGCGGCCCGGTCGAGCTCCATGTGCTCACGGCCATCATCGCCTACGGGCTGGTGATCCTCGCCGGGGCGCAGGCCATGCTGCTGATGGCGCAGACCCGACTGCTGCACCGCCATCGCAGCCGCGGCATCGTGGCCGTGTTTCCGCCGCTGGAGACCATGGAAAGGCTGCTGTTCCAGCTCATCGGACTGGCCTTCTTCACCCTGTCGCTGGCACTGCTGAGCGGCTTCGTCTTCGTCGACGACCTCTTTGCGCAGCATCTGGTTCACAAGACCGTGCTGTCCATCGTCGCCTGGATCATCCTGGGCCTGTTGCTGTGGGGGCATCACCGCTTCGGCTGGCGCGGCAAGATCGCCGTGCGCTGGACGTTGAGCGGCGGCGCCATGCTCACGCTGGGCTATTTCGGCAGCAAGTTCGTGCTCGAGACGCTGCTCGGCCGGCAGTGGGGGTAGCCGCTCTCCGCGCAAGCCCGCCGCCCCGCGGCGATGCCCCGCATTGAAGCGCTGCGCCGCGATTGCTATAGTTCGAGCCATTCCTGCCGGCCCTGTGCGCCGGATCGACCGGCGCAGCGGCGGGAACGACCCCGGGATCCCCACGGGCAAAAGATGGCCGCCTCGACAGTGACCCCCTGCGCGCTCGCCGCGCCCCGCCAGATCCTGCGCCGCACGCGCAGCATCGATCCCACGACCCGAACTTTCCGCGCAGGAACCGCCATTTTCGCCGCAGCGCGACGAGACCGGTTCCGCTCCGCTCACCCTTTTTTTGCATCCCCCCAATGCTTTCCACCCGCCGCCAGGAGCCAAGCCGATGATGAGACTTGCTGATCGCTCCGGGGTCCGCGCCATCCGGGCTGTTGCCGGGATTTGCCCGACGCCGGATCGGCGTTTCGAGGAAAGCGTGCCGGGGAACCATGAGAACCCCATCCATGAAAAGAATGCTGATCAACGCCACGCAAGCCGAAGAACTGCGGGTTGCACTGGTTGAAGGACAAAAACTGTTCGACCTGGACATCGAGACACCGTCGCGGGAACAGAAAAAAGCCAACATCTACAAAGGACGCATCACCCGCATCGAGCCCAGCCTGGACGCCTGCTTCGTCGAATACGGCGGCGAGCGCAACGGCTTTTTGCCGCTGAAGGAAGTCTCGCGCGAGTACTTCAAGCCCGGCGCCGACCTCGGCGGCAAGCTCAACATCGCCGAACTGCTCCGTGAAGGGCAGGAAATCGTCGTGCAGGTCGAGAAAGAGGAACGGGGTACCAAGGGCGCGGCCCTGACCACCTTCATCAGTCTGGCCGGCCGCTATCTGGTACTGATGCCCAACAACCCCCGCGCCGGGGGCGTCTCGCGACGCATCGAGGGCGAGGAGCGGGACGAGATGCGCGAGATCATGCGCAATCTGGAAGTCCCGGACGGCATGGGCATGATCGTGCGCACCGCCGGCATGGGCCGCACCTCCGAGGAACTGCAGTGGGACCTGGGCTATCTGCTGCAGCTCTGGCAGGCCATCGAACAGGCGGCCGGTGAGCGGCAGGCGCCCTTCCTGATCTATCAGGAAAGCAACATCATCATCCGCGCGCTGCGCGACTACCTGCGCGCCGACATCAACGAGATCATGGTGGACGACCCGGCTGTCTACGAGCAGGCGCGGGAATTCATGGCCG
>PKCW01000037.1 GCA_002862965.1 Pseudomonadota bacterium | reverse complement strand
GTAATGCACCAGATTGCAGGTTTCGCACACGAACCGGATCAGGTGGTCGCCTTCGGGGATCTTGCGGACGACCGGCTGGGCGCAACAGGGACAAAATTTCATGAGGATGGCTTGCTGGACGGCACGCTACGGCGTTGGCCGGTCAATGGTCCCACTGCCGTTTCGCGCTGTCCATCCCGCGCCGGTCGGTCTGGTAAAATCGCCGTCATCATGCCGATTGCCCGCCTGCCCGATGCGTTGATCAACCAGATTGCGGCTGGCGAGGTGGTGGCGCGACCCGCCTCGGTGGTGAAGGAGCTGATCGAGAACAGCCTCGATGCCGGGGCGGGCCACATTCGCATCGAGGTGGAGCAGGGTGGCATCGGACTCATCCGGGTCACGGACGATGGCGGCGGGATGGCCCCCGCGGATCTCCGGCTGGCGATGGAGCGGCATGCCACCAGCAAGATCGGCAGCATCAAGGATCTGGAGCGGATCACGACCTTGGGTTTTCGCGGCGAAGCCTTGCCGAGCATCGCCGCGGTTTCCCGCTTCAGCCTGACCTCGCGCACCCCGGACCACGCCCATGCCTGGCGCGTGGATTGTCCGGACGGCCGCCCGGGCGAACCGGTTCCGGCGCCGCACCCTCCGGGGACGCGGGTCAGCGTGCGCGATCTGTTTCACAACGTCCCGGCGCGGCGCAAATTCCTGCGCAGCGAGCGCACCGAATTCGATCATCTGGCGCGTACCGTACTGCAGCTGGCGCTGGCCCGGCCCGATGCGGGACTGGCCCTGCTGCACAACGGTCGCAGCCTGTGGCAGCTGCCCGCGGCCCATGAGCAGGGGCATGTGGAGCGCCGTCTGGCGATCCTGCTGGGCGAGGATTTCCTGGGCCATGCCTTGCACGTGCGCCACCGCGGTTCGACCTGCGCGCTCACGGGTTGGATTGCCGCGCCGGCGTTTTCCCGCGCCCAGCCCGATGTGCAGCACCTCTACGTCAACGGCCGCTGGGTGCGCGACAAGCGGCTGGCCCATGCGGTGCGCCATGCCTATCGCGACGTACTGCATCACCAGCGCCACCCTGCCTATGTGCTGCATCTGACGCTCGATCCCGAGGATGTCGATGTGAACGTGCATCCTGCCAAGCACGAAATCCGGCTGCGCGACGCGCGGCAGGTGCACGATTTCGTCGCGCGCACGCTGGACGAGGCGTTGGCGGCCGTGCGCCCCGGGAGCGATGCGGGGCACGGCATCGGCCATGCGCCGATGCCTGCGCAACTCGCTGCGCCGCACCAGCAGGCCGGTTTGATGCTGCGGACTGCCGAGCCACTGGCCGTCTATGGCGCAGGGCACGCGGCCGGCAGTGTCACCGCGGCCGGCCCGGGAGATCTCGCTGCCTTGGCTGATGCCGGCACGGTCCCCGCCGCGTTCGCTACGGATGAGGCGCAGCCCCTGGGGTACGCACTCGGCCAGTTGCACGGCATCTATCTGCTGGCCCAGAACGCCGCCGGTCTGGTGGTGGTCGACATCCATGCCGCGCATGAACGGATCCTCTACGAACGGCTGAAATCGCTGAGCGCCACGGGGTCGGTGCCGCGACAGGCGCTGCTGATTCCCGAGGCAATCGCCTTGAGCGCGGCCCAGGCGGATTGGGTGGAGCGCTGGGCGCCGCAGTGGGCGGACTGGGGGCTGGAGGTGGATCGCACCGGGCCGGCCGCGGTGACGCTCAGGG
Organism: Pseudomonadota bacterium; assembly: GCA_002862965.1. Classification (GTDB taxonomy): domain Bacteria; phylum Pseudomonadota; class Gammaproteobacteria; order UBA5335; family UBA5335; genus Macondimonas. The sequence continues at coordinate 3,179 of PKCW01000037.1, read as the reverse complement.
CCCTGCCGGTGGGGACGCCGCTGCGGGATCCGGCCGGCCTGTTTCGCGATCTTTTGGCCGACCTCATGACCCACCAGGCGAGCGCGCGGCCGGCAGACCAGCATCATGCGCTGCTGGCCTCCCTGGCCTGTCACGGTGCGGTCCGGGCCGGACGCGCACTGACGCTGCCGGAGCTCGACGCGCTGTTGCGGGACATGGAGCGCACCGAGCGCGCCGGCCAATGCAATCATGGCCGCCCGACCTGGGTGCAGCTCGATCGAACGGCGCTGGACCGGCTGTTTCTGCGCGGGCGCTGAGGACGTGAACCCGGAACCCCGTCCTCCCGTGCTGGCCTTGCTGGGGCCGACCGCGAGCGGCAAGACCGACCTGGCATTGGCCTTGGCGGAGCGCTGGCCGATCGACATCGTCAACATGGATTCGGCCCAGGTCTACCGTGGCATGGACATCGGCACGGCCAAGCCGGATGCAGCGGCCCGCGCCCGGGCGCCGCATCATCTGTTCGATCATGTGGATCCCGCCGAGGTCTACTCGGCGGGCCGATTCGTGCGCGATGCGCGCGCGGCGATCGAGCGCATTCAGCGGGGCGGGCGCATTCCCCTGCTGGTGGGCGGAACGGTGCTGTACTTCCGGGCGCTGCGCGACGGGCTGGCGCCCCTGCCTGCCGCGGATCCGGTGGTGCGGGAGCGTCTGGCGGCGCGGGCGGCCGATATCGGCTGGCCCGCGCTCCATGCCGAACTGGCGCGGATCGATCCACCCGCCGGTCAGCGGGTCCATCCGCGCGATGCCCAGCGCATCCAGCGCGCGCTCGAGGTCTGGGAGCTGACCGGCGTGCCGCTCAGCACGCATTGGGCGAACGCGGGCGAGCAGGGCATCGCGCTCCGGTCGGTCGCCTTGATGCCGGCCGATCGCGCATGGCTCCACCGCCGGATTGCAGGACGGCTGGACAACATGTTCGCTGCCGGTTTTCTCGACGAAGTGGCCCGTTTGCGGGCGCGCGCCGACCTTTCCGAGGCGCTTCCCGCGATGCGCGCCGTCGGATACCGGGAGGCGTGGATGCATCTTGCGGGACGAACCACGCGGGCATCCTTGTTCGACGCCGTGCTGCGGGCCACGCGCCAGTTGGCCAAACGTCAACTGACGGCACTTCGGCCCTTGGCGGCGGTCGAATTCGTGGATCCTGCCGGATCGGGTGGCTTGATCGCCGTCATGGCGGGTCTGGGACTGCCGGCGCGCAGCCAGACCGGGCATGCTATCCTTGGCTAGTCCCACACAAGCGCATCCTGGCGCACCCTATTCAACCGAGGATCGAGCGCTGCCCCCCGGTGTATCGGCAGGCAAGCGGCCATAAGAACAATACTGGAGTGAAAACATGGCGAAAGGACAGTCTTTGCAGGAGCCTTTCCTCAATGCGCTGCGCAAGGAGCGCATTCCTGTGTCCATCTATCTGGTCAATGGAATCAAGCTTCAGGGTCACATCGATTCCTTCGACCAGTTCGTGGTCCTGCTCAAGAACACGGTCAGCCAGATGGTGTACAAACATGCCATCTCGACGATCGTCCCCTCGCGCAACGTCAAGCTGAGCGATCCGGAATCGACGGAGTCCGGCGCCGGCGATGGGAATTTCTGACTCTGACTGAACCGCGCAGGACGGGGCGCTGATGTTCGAGCGCCCCGTCGTCGATCCCCGCTGTGTGCTCGTGAGCCTCGACGTCGGCGGCGTCGATGCGGCGGCTCACGTCGAATTCGAGGAACTGGCCAAGTCTGCCGGCGCGGAAATCGTCGGTCGCGTGTCGGGCCGCCGCGCAATCCCCGAGCCGAAGTATTTCATCGGCGCCGGCAAGGCGCAGGAAGTGCGCACGCTGGTCCAGCAGACCGGCGCGGGACTGGTACTGGTCAACCACCCCTTGTCGCCCAGCCAGGAGCGCAATCTGGAGGCCCTGATCGAGAGCCGGGTGCTGGACCGCACCGGTTTGATCCTCGACATCTTTGCCCAGCGCGCTCAATCCTTCGAGGGCAAGCTGCAGGTCGAACTGGCGCAGCTGCGCCACCTCGCGACCCGCCTCGTGCGCGGCTGGTCGCATCTGGAACGCCAGAAGGGCGGCATCGGACTGCGCGGGCCGGGCGAAACCCAGCTCGAGAGCGATCGGCGGCTGCTGCGTGCGCGGATGGGGCAACTCGAGCGGCGTCTGGCGCGCGTCGGTCGGCAGCGCGATCAGGGGCGAGCCTTGCGCCAGCGCAGCGCGGTGCCGACCGTGGCCTTGGTCGGCTACACCAATGCTGGCAAGTCGACGCTGTTCAATGCGCTGACCGGTGCCGGCGCCTATGCCGCCGACCAGTTGTTTGCCACCCTGGATCCCACGGCACGCCGGCTCGATCTGGGAACGATGGATGTCGTGCTGATCGACACAGTCGGCTTCGTGCGCGATCTCCCGCACGAACTGGTGGCGGCCTTTCGGGCGACGCTGGAAGAAACCCGGCAGGCGGATCTGTTGCTCCACGTGATCGATGCGGCTGACGAGGAAACCGAGCTTCAGATCGCGGCCGTCGATGAGGTGCTCGAGCAGATCGACGCCGCGGATGTCCCGCGTCTGCAGGTGTTCAACAAGATCGACCTGACCGGATGGGCGGCCGACGTCCAGCGGGACCATGGCGGTACATGCGTTGCGGTCCGGGTGTCCGCGCGGACCGGCGCCGGCATCGACCTCTTGCGGGATGCGATTCGGCAACATTTCCAGGGACACGACATTTCCCGGTGGCTGCACCTGCGTCACGGTGAAGGTCGGATGCGCGCCCGCCTGCACGCGGCCGGCGCGGTGCGTGCCGAGCGGCCCGATGAATCCGGCTGGTGGCTGGAGATCGAGGGGCCTGCGGCCCGACTGGCGTCGCTGACCGGCGGCCGCGTGGACGATGCCGATCCGGTTGCCCCTGCCGCGGGTCATCCCTAGAATGCCTCGGGCGTGTGCGCAGCGACGGCACTAAAATTCCGAACCGACGTTGGAGACGGTTTTCATGGCGTGGAACGAACCCGGTGGACGGGATCCCTGGGGCGGTCAGAATCGAAACGCGGGCGGCCCTCCCGATCTCGAAGACCTCTTCAAGAAACTGCGCCAGAGACTCCCGAACTGGGGCTCGCCCGGGAAGGGCGGCAGCCCTGCGGGGCTGGGTCTGGTCGCCATCGG
>PKCW01000240.1 GCA_002862965.1 Pseudomonadota bacterium | reverse complement strand
GCCGCGGCCGGCCTCCCCGGCGGCGGAAGCCTGGATGGCGGCATTCAGCGCGAGAATGTTGGTCTGCTCGGCGATGTCGTTGATGAGGGCCACGATGTGGCCGATTTCCTGAGAGCTCTCCCCCAGTCGCTTGATGCGCTTGGAGGTTTCCTGGATCTGCTCGCGGATGACCTGCATTCCCTCGATGGTGCGCTGCACCGCGGCGCTGCCCTTGCCGGCCACGTCGACGGCATGCTGGGCCACCCGAGCCGAGCGCTGCGAATTGTCCGAAACCTGATCGATGGACTGGACCATGCTCTGAATCGCGGCGCTGGTCGATTCGATCTGTCCGGTCTGGCGTTCGCTGGCCACCAGCAGGCGCGTGGCCACATCCTGCGTCTCGGTCACCGCGGCGGCCACCCGTTCGGCGGTCTGGTTGATGGTGCGGACCAGTTCGCGCAACTGCTCGACGGAGTAGTTCACGGCATCGGCGATGGCCCCGGTGACGTCACTGGTCACCGTGGCCTGGACGCTCAGGTCACCTTCGGCGAGATCGCCCATCTCATCGAGCAGGTGCAGGATCGCCTCCTGGTTCTTCTGGTTCGCGAGGCGCGCCTGCAACAACAGCTGGCGCACACGCGAGATCAGTTGGTACATCACGAGGATCACCAGCCCCAGGCTGATGCCGCTCAGCACCACCAGGAAAAAAGGCTGCATGAAGCGGGTGTCGCTCACTTCCTTCAGCGCCAGTTCCTGCTGCGTCAGGCCCTCCTGCACGGTCGCCAGCCCGACCGCCAGTTGACGGGAAGCGCGATTGGCCCGGTGCAGGGCGGCGCCGTTGGCCGCGATGTAGTCCACTTGCTGATTCAGTGTGGGGTAGCGCCCCAGCATGCGGGTCAGCGTCTCGCGGATCGGCCCTTCGGCCGGCAGCGCCGTGAGACCCGCCGATCGATTGCCTTCGGCCAGCGACTGCAACCCATCGCCCGCCCGCGCCAGCGTGGTGGTCAACTGTCGGGACAGCACCGCCGCGTCGCCGACACCGGCAAACAGCGCATCGATACCCTCACGCATCCGCTGCAAGTCGAGGCCCAGCCGCAGCGCCTGATTGGTTTGCTCCGGCGCCAGCCGTGCCGCCCGCATCTGATCGAGCAAGGCATCGAGATCGGCCATCCAGTCTCCGAGCGCCGTCTGGAACTCCGTCTGGTAGGCACGGGCACCGGGCATGATGCCGCGCACGGCGACCAGCGACTGCAGATGCGGCTGGGCCCGCGTCCAGGCCTCGATCACCACGTCGAGTCGCGCCTGGACGCTGGCCGGAACGGGATCCAGGCCGCTCTGCGGATCGCCCGACTTGAGTTTTTTGCTGGCCGTCGCGAAATTTTCGATGCTGCGGACCAGATCGCTGAAAGTCTGGCGATTGACCAGTTCATCACTCAGCGCATTGGCGACCTCGAAACTGCGCGCCGCGATGCGCTCGGCCAGAAGTTTCTGTTCGCCGGTCAACGCCATCTGTTGCTGGTCGCGCTGCTCGAGGCTGGAAAGATAGGCCCAGCCACTCAAGGTGAGAAAGATGGCGATCGCCAGTGCGCCCATCAGGAACATGGACATCCGGCGATCCGACTGCTTCCCGCGCAGGGCGGCGAGCGATATCTCAGGCATGGCGCAATCAAACCCTCCGGGCGGTGCATGTCACGGCGAGTACCCAGCGGCACTCAGCTTTTGGAATCGGCAGGCCCAAAGCGGTCTTGATAGGGCAGTAGGGCATTGCACCGTTCGGCGTCGGCGCGCGGATCAGATCGCATCCGCGCGATCACCGCACCCAGGACGCAGGAGGAGAGGCCAATCGACCAGCCCGACCGGAGCGCCGCCATGTCGGCCGGCGACCCCCAGCCAGCGTGCGGCGGGCGCGAGGAGCGGTGGCGGCGCCTCCCGGCGCAGCCCCCCGGGAAAGCTCTGCAACCCCAGGACCTGTTCCACCGCGAGGCCCACCCACTGCCGACCTTGCCGAAGAACGACCACGGTAGGCTCCCCGCCCGGGCCGGCGTTCAGTCCGAGGAGGGCGCTGGCGCCGAGCACCGGCACCAGCGTGCCGCGCAGGTTGACCATCCCCACCAGTCCCTCGGGCGCATTGGGGATACGCATCAGCGGCGGCAGCCGCATCACCTCGACGACCCAGCGTTGCGGGAGCGCCCATTTCCGGCCGCCGGTTTCGAAGACCAAGGCAGGTGCGTGGCTCATCCGGGCGAACGTGCCGCCGCCGGACTGGCCGTTGCAGAACGACTCCATCGCCTCGAGGGCGGCATAGGGATCGGCAGGGGGCATCATTGCAGCGGCGTTCGGCGGATTCACACGCCAAGAACCGCGTGCATGCGCGGAAGGATGTCACGCTCCTCGACCGGCTTGACCACATAGTCCGCGGCACCTTGGCGCAACCCCCAGATGCGGTCGCTTTCCTGAGTCTTGGAACTCACCAGAAACACGGGTATGCGCGCCGTTTCCTCGTCCCGCGTCAAGCGGCGCGTGGCCTGGAAGCCACTCATCCCCGGCATGACGACGTCCATCAGGATCAGGTCAGGGCGTTCCCGGCGCGCCAGATCGATGCCCTGCAGCGCATCGCGCGCCTCGAGGATCTGATAGCCGTGCCGCTCGAGCAGGCGTCGCAGCGCCTGCAGTTCCGTCGGGGAATCATCGACGATCAGGATCCGCGCCATCTGTCCTGCTCCTACTGTGCGGTCTCGGTCATGGTCTGTTCCCGGTCCGCGGCGAACGCCGACACGGCCTCGAGCAGTTCCTCACGGGTGAAGGGCTTGGTGAGGTAACGCTCGGATCCGACCAGGCGGCCCTTGGCCCGATCGAACAGCCCGTCCTTGCTGGACAGCAAAACGACGGGGATCCGGCGAAAGTCCGGATGGCGCTTGATCAGGGCACAGGTCTGGTAGCCGTCGAGACGCGGCATCATGATGTCGACGAACACCAGATCCGGGCGGTGGCGAACCACCAGGCCGAGCGCCTCGTAGCCATCCTGCGCGGTGATGACATCGAAGCCCTCCCGGCTCAGCAGCGTTTCCGCCGTCCGCCGGATGGTCTTGCTGTCGTCGATCACCATGATGCGCATGGCGCGCGGGTCGGGCGTCGGTACGTCGACGCGGTCTTGCAATGAACCGTTCATGGATTTGTTCCCCGCGGCTGGATGGTTTGCCTCTTGCTTCGATTGGGTATCATGAGCCCCTGACCGGCCCACCACAGGATGCTTCATGGCCCGCCCCGAACCGACCACGCTGCCGCTGCTCGATCGTCAGGTTCATGGCCCGGTCCAGCGGCTGGAAGCCACGCTGCTGGCCCAGCAGAGCACGATCGAATACTGGTTCCGGCGCCAGTGGCAGCACACCCGTCCGCCGCTCTACGCCTCGGTCGACCTGCGCAATGCCGGCTTCAAGCTCGCGCCCGTGGACACCAATCTCTTCCCGGCGGGCTTCAACAATCTGGCGCCGGACTGCCATCCGCTGTGCGTCCAGGCCATGCGTCAGGCCATCGAGCGCAGCTGTCCGACCGCCAGCCGGGTCCTGATCGTCCCGGAGAGCCATACCCGCAATCCCTACTATCTGGACAGCCTGGGCACGCTGGCCGGCCTGGTGGCGCAAGCCGGCTTCGAGGTGCGTATCGGCAGCCTGCGACCGGACTTGACCGCGCCCACGCCGCTGGGGAGCCGCACCGCGCCGCATCTGCTGCTCGAACCCCTGATGCGCCGCGGCAATCGGATCGGCATGGCCGATTTCGATCCCTGTCTGGTACTGCTCAACAACGACCTGTCGGGGGGGTTGCCGACCCTCCTGCAGAATCTGGAACAGACCGTCATCCCGCCACCCGGTCTGGGCTGGACGCATCGCTCCAAGAGTCACCATTTCGATCTCTACGCCGAAGTGACGGAGGAATTTGCCGATCTCGTCGGGCTCGACCCGTGGCTGATCACGCCCGAGTCCCGCTACTGCGGACAGGTGGACTTCCAGAAACGGGAAGGGCTGGAATGCCTGGAGGCGAACGGACGCGCGCTCTTGGCGCAGATCGAGGACCGCTACGCCGAACGCGGCATCGCCCATCCACCGTTCCTGATCATCAAGGCCGATGCCGGCACCTACGGCATGGGCATCATGAGCGTGCGCTCGGTCGACGAAATCACCCAGATCAATCGCAAGACCCGCACCAAGATGAGCGCCGCCAAGGAAGGCCTGCCGGTGAGCCGGGTGCTGATCCAGGAAGGCATTCCCACGGCCGAGACCTGGGGCGGCGACGGCGCCGTGGCCGAACCCGTGGTCTACATGATCGATGCCACGGTCGTCGGCGGCTTCTACCGCGTCCACGCCCAGCGCGGCCCCATGGAAAACCTCAACGCACCCGGCATGGAGTTCCATCCCCTGCCCTTCTGCGAGCCCTGCATCTGCCCCGATCGCAACCGCGAACCGGATGCCGGGCCGAACCGGTTCTACACCTATGGCGTCATCGCGCGGCTGGCCCTGCTGGCCGCCGCGCGCGAAATGGCCGAGTTGAATCCATGACCCTGTCGCCGCCCGCGTCCGGCGCCTCGGGTGATGCGCCGCCCAACCCCCGGGAGTTCGGCCCATGAGCCTGCGCATCGGCGTGGTGATGGACCCCATCGCCACCATCAAGCCCGCCAAGGACACCACGCTCGCCCTGCTGCTCGAGGCGCAGCGCCGCGGCTGGACGCTGGTGTACATGGAACTGGGCGACCTGTATCTCGAGGGCGGAGCGCCCTGGGCGCGCCAGCGGCCCCTCGCGGTGAAGGATGACCCGAGCGGCTGGTTCACGCTGGCAGGCGGCAGCGACGCGCCGCTCGGCGAACTGGACGTGATCCTGATGCGCAAGGATCCGCCCTTCGACATGGAGTACATCTACGCCACCTACATC
>PKCW01000068.1 GCA_002862965.1 Pseudomonadota bacterium | reverse complement strand
CCAGGTACGAGCTGTCTCCCGACCGCAGAAAGCCATAGCCGTCCTGCATGATTTCCACGATGCCGTCGCCGAAGATTTCGTCGCCGTTCTTGGCGACGTGTTTCAGGATGGCGAAGATGATGTCCTGCTTGCGCGAGCGCGCAGTCCCTTCGATGTTCATCGACTGCGCCAGAGCGACGAGCTCGGCGGCCGGCATTTTCTTCAGATCGGTGAGGTTCATGCAGTGGTTACTCGAAATGGGCTGAGCCGAGCTCGAATGATGGGAAATGGCTTGGGGGATGGCGTGGATGGGCTTGCGGACCGTTTGCGTTCTCTGGGGCCGAACACGGGACGATGGGGGAGGTCTTTGCCGCAGATCTGGTTGTTGTGGTTCTGTTCGCGGATGGCCCCGGACCATGCCGGGGGCCATTCAAGGCGCTGCGCGCGTCCGACAGATTATAGCTGGCTGTCGAGAAAGGCCGTCAGTTGCGACTTCGACAGCGCACCGACCTTCGTTGCCTCGACATTGCCTCCCTTGAAGAGCATCAGCGTCGGAATGCCGCGAATACCGTATTTGGGAGGAGTCTGGGGGTTTTCATCGATGTTGAGTTTCGCGATCCTGAGTCGTCCTGCATACTGCTCAGACATTTCGTCCAGAATCGGCGCGATCATCTTGCAGGGCCCGCACCATTCGGCCCAATAATCCACCAGGACCGGCAACTGGGACAGCAGCACTTCCCGCTCGAAACTCTCATCCGTGACATGGGTGATCGCACCGCTCACGAAACATACCTCCACAGCAAGATAGGAAACTGAATTCTCGTGCCGGAAACGCGCAGAAAGCGTCGGCGGGAACCCGACCGAATGTGACTCGGCCGGACCGGATGAGGCAGAATAGACAGTAGATCCAAGGAAACAGCTCGGAGCTAGATTACCCAGTGATTGACCCGAAATGCAATAGGGCGGCTTGCCGCGTCGCGCCGGCGGGACAGGGCAGGACCTCATGACGGAACCGACCGCAACTGCTTCGCCGCCACAGGCATTTTCCGATCTCGCGCTCCATCCCGCCCTGCTCGCCGGAACGGCGCTGGCGGGCTTTTCCCATTGCACCCCGATCCAGTCCGCGAGCCTGCCGTTCGCACTGGCCGGACGGGACGTGGCGGGACAGGCCCAGACCGGGACGGGGAAGACGGCAGCCTTTCTGCTTGCGGCGATGCAGCGCTTGTTGACCCAGGCGCCGGACGTTCACCGGAAACCCACCCAGCCTCGAGCCCTGATATTGGCGCCCACCCGGGAATTGGCGGTCCAGATTCATCGTGATGGCCTGCAGCTCGGCGCATCGACCGGCCTGCAGCTGGGTGTGGTCTACGGGGGTACGGGGTATCAGGCCCAGCGGGAATCGCTCCGGGACGGGGTGGACCTGCTGGTCGGCACGCCCGGCCGGCTCATCGACTACCTGAAGCAGGGGGTGTTCGACCTGAAGGCGGTCGAGGTGCTGGTACTGGACGAGGCCGACCGGATGTTCGACTTGGGTTTCATCAGCGACGTGCGCTTTCTGATGCGTCGTCTGCCGCCCCCGCAGCAGCGGCTGGGTTTGCTGTTCTCCGCCACCCTGTCGCACCGGGTGACCGAATTGGCCTACGAGCACATGAACGATCCGCAGGTCATCCGGACCCAGGCGGAACAGGTCACTGCCGCCGGTGCCCGTGAGCGGCTGTACCATGTGGCGAGCGACGAAAAGATGGCGGTGCTGCGAGCGGTGCTCCATGCCCACGCGGATGAACGCACCATCATTTTCGTCAATACGCGCCGGGTATCCGAGAAAATCGAACAGCGACTGCGTGCGCAGCATGTCGCTGTCGGACGGCTCAGCGGCGACGTCCCGCAGAACAAGCGGCTGGCGCTGCTGCAAGAATTCACCGAGGGGCATGCCCGGGTGTTGGTGGCCACCGATGTCGCGGCCCGTGGATTGCACATCCCAGACGTGGGTCTGGTCATCAACTACGATCTGCCTCAGGACGCCGAGGACTATGTACATCGCATCGGCCGCACGGCGCGGGCCGGAGCCGATGGGGACGCCGTGTCGCTGTGCTGTGAACACTACTGTTACGCCTTGCCGGACATCGAAGCCTTCATCGGCCACAAGATCCCGGTCGCCGCCCTCCCTGAGCCCGCGCCAGCCATCGCGCCGCCGCGTCGCGCGGGGCACGCCGTATCGCCCGAGTCCGCCGGCGATTCGCCGCGACCGACGCGACGCCGCCGAACGCCCACAGGCCCCGCTTCCAGCCAAGGAGAATGATCTGCATGTCGAGTGTCGATGCCTTGCTCGATCCGGTGATCCGGTTTGCCACCGAGGCGGCGCGGGACATCCTCGCCGTCTACGCGCGGGAGGACTTTGGCGCACGCGTCAAGGTCGACCAGTCACCGCTGACCGAAGCCGATCTGGCGGCGCATCGCTTGTTGGCGGCGGGACTTTCACGGCTGACGCCGGATTGGCCGGTGTTGTCCGAAGAAGGTGGCTTGCCCGATTTTTCCGAGCGGTCCGGGTGGACGCATTATTGGTTGATCGATCCGCTCGATGGAACCAAGGAGTTTCTCAAGCGCAATGGTGAGTTTACCGTCAATGTCGCGCTGATCGTGGACCATCGGCCCGTGTTGGGTGTGGTACAGGTGCCTGCGACGGGAGTCTGCTACGCGGCGAGTCCGGCCCGCGGCGCATTCAAGATCGAGTCCGGGGGCACCACGATCCCGCTCGCCGTGCGGTCCTGTCCGGCGGGCGAGCGCGTCACGGTTGTCGCGAGTCGCAGCCATCAGAGCCCGGAAATCACCGCCTATCTGGAGCGCCTCGGGCCGTGCGACCTCGCGAGCATGGGCAGCTCACTCAAGATCTGTTTGGTGGCCGAAGGCAAGGCGGACGTCTACCCGCGATTGGGTCCCACCAGCGAATGGGATACGGCTGCGGCCCAAGCCGTGCTGGAGGCTGCCGGCGGGCGACTTACGGATCTCACCGGTCATCCGATGCGCTACAACGCCAAGGCCGAGATTCTGAATCCGTCTTTCCTGGCCTTCGGCGACCCGTCGCGAGACTGGCGGGCCTATCTGCCGGAAATGGCCGGCTGACGGGGCGGACAATCCTGCGGCAAGGGGCGTAGCGCCCGCCGTGTCTCGAAGTCGGCGGGCGCGTCCGGCGGGAATCAGGACGTCAGCGACGCGCGGACATTCATGGTCACGCCGACCACGCCCATGATGACGAACCAGATGAGGCACCAGCCGGGAATGCTGATGCCGATGAAGGTCCAATCGACGATCGCGCATTCGCCGCTGCCTTTCAGCACATTCTGGATGACCGTCTGCAACGGCCACGCCTGCATCATGGTCGCCAGATCGGGCCCGCAGGCCGGGACGCGTTCGGGCGGGAGATGTTGCAGCCACACATGGCGGCCGGCGACGCCGGCGCCGGCCATCGCAACGAGCCCCAGCACGACGGCATAGATGCGCCGCCCGATGCGGCCGGGCTGGTGCAGGGTCAGACCGAGGAAGGTCAGGCCCAGAGCCACGAGGCCGACGCGCTGGAAGATGCAGAGCGGGCAGGGTTCGCGTCCCTCCACGTACTGCAGGTAATAGGCGTATGCCATCAGCAGGACGCAGATGGAAAAACCGCAGAAATTGATCTGGCGCGGGTTCATGCCCAGAAAACGCGGAGCATCTTGCTCCATTAGGATCGCCGCCATGGCAAAACCTCCTCGATCGTTAATCGTCTCGCTGTGTTGAGCGTCGTATCAGCACATAGCGCGCCCGACTCGTCACCGAACCCGGCCGCTTGCCTTCGATTGTAATCGTCAACTCGACGGCTGCCTTGCCGCACGTCATGAATTCCGTGAAAAGCGCCTCCATGATCTCGGTCGGCGGCCGTTCGCAGCGGCTGACGAGCGTCGTGGTGACGGGGGCCAGATACCGTGTCTCCAATTGAGCGATCACCACCTCGGCGTCCAACCCTCGCTCACGCCGCGCCAGTTCCACCATCGCCCAGCCCGTGACGACCACCAGCGCCGCGAGGCTGCCGCCGAACGCTGCACCCTTGTGGTTGCGGTTCGGCTCATACGGTGCGGCCAAGCGGAGCTCATGCCCATCATAATACTGAACCTCGACACCCATGAAGCCCGTGAGCGGAATGCCTGCTTTCAGGATGTCGGCGAGAGCTGCTGCGGTCATGAGATTCGTCGCTTGCCTGCCGACGGTCGCGGCGCCTCGGGCTTTCAATATATCGTGCCTTTGGCCGTTCACGCCATCATCCAACCGTCACGCTCGGTTCATCGCTTCGTCATCACGCATTTTTAAGCTCTTGCGGTTAATGACACCCCAGGAGTGCGCATGAGCGAGCAAACGCTTCGAAGCGACGCGGTGAAGGCGAGCGACCTCAAGGTCCGTCCCGCAGCCGATCAGGACGAGATTCGGGCAGCCCAGCGCCTGCGTTACCGGATCTTTGCCGGGGACATGGGCGCCTTGTTGCACACGACCGTGCCCGATCACGATGTGGACCGGTTCGATGAGCACTGCCGGCATCTGCTGGTCTGGGATGACGCGCGTCGGCAGATCGCCGGCTACACGCGGATTCTGTTGCCCGAAGAGGCGCGGTCGGCTGGAGGCTTCTACTCGCAGACCGAATTTGATCTGACCGCCGTTCTGGATCGTCCGGGGCGATTCATGGAACTGGGGAGGACGTGCATCCATCCGGATTATCGCAATGGCCTCACCATCGCCACCTTGTGGATGGGCGTGGCGGAGATGCTCAAGTCGGAGCGTTGCGACTACCTGATCGGATGCTGTTCCATCGGTTTGGAGGACGGCTTCGGTGCCGTCCAAGCCCTGATCGGTCAGTTGCGTTCCGAGCAAACGCTCGACGCCGGCTGGTCGGTTCGTGCACACCATC
>PKCW01000196.1 GCA_002862965.1 Pseudomonadota bacterium | reverse complement strand
CAACCGGATGTGGCGCGCAGGCGGGCGGCGAAGGGCCCGGCGCGGCGCCAGAGGCGCCAGCGGTGGCCGGGCAGGTATCGATAGGCATGGCCCGCGAGCGGGCGGAGCTCGAGGCGCGCGCCGGTCAGGTGCGTTTCCAGCGCGGTTGCCAGCGCGTTTTCCAGGTGCACCAGCCCGTCCAGCCAGGCTTCGCGGTCGCTCCACAGGGCGGGCCGCAGCAGGTCGTCGACCACCCAGAGGATGCGCAGCGGCGGGATCGGTGCGGATGCGCCGAGGGCGGACCAGTCGGCACACCAGGCCGCGCCGCTCGCCAGCGCCAGGCCGCGGGCCACCGCATCGCCGCCCACGATGAGGTCGAACGGCGCGCGGCGGCCGAGCGGAAGCGAGCCCTCACCCCACAGCCACAGGCTGTTGACCGGCAGTTGACCCAGGCGCTCGCGGGCGGTGTTGACCGGATGGTCGTGCAGCAGCATCTGCAGCTCGGTCATAAGTCCCTTGAAGCGCACGGCGCCGGGCCCGTGAGGCGCCCAGAGCGAGGCGCCCGGCGCCAGACCATGACTCAGCGGCGGGGTGGAGATATCGGGCGCAGCGGGCAAATGGAGATACCAGCGGCCCGGCGCGGGCGCCACCAGCGCCATGCCGTCGCTCTGCAGCAGGGCGTTCAGGCTACCCAGGAGCCCGGCGCTTTCCTCGGCGTCGAGATCCAAACGCGCCTGATCGAAGTGCACATGATGCTGGGTGCCGGCCTGCAGGTGCAGGGGATCGGCGCGCAGCACGGGGCCTGCGGGCGGCGCGCCAGTATCGCCCCAGCAGGAAAGCGCCGCCCAGGGCGCCGGGTCCGCCGCGCAGAATCCTGACGTGAGCGCCCGTTCGAAAACCGTTTCCGGATCGGGGGTGGCGCTCGCCCATGCAAAGAGCCGGTCGAGCGTCGGCGTCGGGGGGAAATCCCCAACGTCGCGGGGCGGACCGGCCAGCCCCGGCACCAGCACGGTGACCGAGCGGCGCGCCATGCGTGATCAGCTCAGGTGCGGCATCAGTGCCTGTTCCACGGCCAGCCGCTCGGCGGCCACCCGCACCACCGGCCCCTGCATGCGCGCAATCGCGAGGTCCGGATCCTTGAGGCCGTGGCCGGTGAGGGTGCAGACGATGGTGCTGCCGCGGGCGATGCGGCCGGCCCGGATGTCGGCGAGCGCGCCGGCCAGCGACACGGCGGAGGCCGGTTCGCAGAACACGCCCTCGCGTCGGGCCAGATATTTCTGCGTCTCCACGATCTCATCGTCGGAGAAGGCCGCGAACCAGCCGCCCGATTCCTGCTGCGCGGCCAGCGCGCCCGACCAGCTCTGCGGGTTGCCGATGCGGATCGCGGTGGCGACGGTTTCGGGATGCGCGACCGGGCCGCCGTGGAGGAAGGGCGCGGCGCCGGCCGCCTGATAGCCCAGCATGCGGGGACGTGCCGTGATGACGGGCGCACGCGGATAGGGGCACTCGCCGCCGCAATGGCTGCAGGCGACGGTGGTCGTCGCGCCGCTGGCGGTGGCCAGCTCCGAGTAGCCGATCCAGTAGGCGGTGATGTTGCCGGCGTTGCCGACCGGCAGGCAGTGGTAGTCGGGCGCGCGCCCGAGGGCCTCGACGATTTCGAAGGCAGCGGTCTTCTGGCCCTGCAGACGGAAGGGATTGATGGAGTTGACGATGGTGATGGGTGCCTGGGCGGCGACCTCCCGCACCAGGCGCATGCCGTCGTCGAAATTGCCCTGGATCTGCAGCACCACCGCGCCGTGGGCCATGGCCTGGGCCAGTTTGCCCAGTGCGATCTTGCCCTCGGGAATGAGCACGAAGGCGGTCAGGCCGGCGCGGGCGGCATAGGCCGCTGCCGAGGCCGAGGTGTTGCCGGTGGAGGCGCAGATGATGGCGCGACTGCCTTCGGCCACGGCCTGGGTCACGGCCACCGTCATGCCGCGGTCCTTGAACGAGCCGGTGGGATTGAGTCCCTCGAACTTGGCATAGATCGCCAGGTCGCCGCCCAGGTCGCGTTCCACGTTGGCCAGACGGATCAGGGGCGTCTGCCCCTCACAGAGGCTGACCGCCGGCACGTCCGCGGGCAGGGGCAGCCGGTCGCGGTACTTGTCGATCAATCCGGTGTAGAGCGAAGCGGGGGCCATGATGATCTCGTGTTCAAAAAGGAGAGGTTAGCACGCGCCGTCGGTATGGACCCGGATGCGCGTGATGGGGCCGCGCACGCTGGCGAGCTGCGCAATCGCGTCGAGCGCCTGATCCATGGCGCGCTCCCACACCCGATGGGTGAGCAGGATGATGGGCATGGTGTCCGGGCGCGCGGGATCCGGCCGCTGGAGCATGGCCTCGATGCTGATCGCGTGATCGGCGAGGATGCGGGTGATGTCCGCCACGACGCCGGGATGATCCTCGACGCCGAGGCGCAGGTAATAGGCCGAGTGGATCGCTGCCAGCGGGCGCACCGGCAGATCGGTCACGGCGCCCGGCCGCACGCCGAGATAGGGCACGCGGTGGTCGGGTTCGGCCGACAGCAGGCGCAGCACGTCGACCAGGTCGGCGACGACCGAGGACGCGGTGGGCAGAGCGCCGGCGCCCGCACCATACAGCAGCGACTCGCCGGCGGCGTCGCCCTGCACCAGGATGGCGTTCATGACGCCGTCGACGCGGGCCAGCAGATGGCGCTGCGGGATCAGGGTGGGATGCACGCGCAGTTCGACTGCCTCGGCATCCCGGCGGGCGATGGCCAGATGCTTGATGCTGTAGCCGAGCGTATCGGCGTAGTGGATGTCCTGCGCGCCGATGGCGTCGATGCCCTCGATCGCCACATGGGGAAAGCTCAGCGGCGTGCCGAAGGCGATGGCGGCGAGGATGGCCAGCTTGTGGGCTGCATCAATGCCGCCGACGTCGAAGCTGGGATCGGCCTCGGCGTAGCCCAGAGCCTGGGCCTCGGCCAGGGCGGCGCCGAAATCCAGGCCGCGGTCGCGCATTTCGGTCATGATGTAGTTGGTGGTGCCGTTGACGATGCCGGCGACGGAGCGGATGTCGTTGCCGGCGAGCGCCTCGCGGATGGTCTTGATGATGGGGATGCCGCCTCCGACGGCCGCCTCGAACGCGACGATGACGCCGTGTTTCTCGGCAGCGGCGAAGATCTCGTTGCCGTGCTGGGCGATCAGCGCCTTGTTGGCGGTGATGACATGCTTGCCGCCGGCGATGGCGCGCAGGACCCACTCGCGGGCCGGTTCGCAGCCGCCCATGAGCTCCGCCACGATGTGGATGGACGCATCGTTCAGGATGTCGTCGATCGCGGTCGTGATCGCGACGCCCTCGGCCTCGGCGGGACGTGCCTTGGCCGGGTCGCGCACCAGCGCGCGACGGACCTGCACCCGCCGGCCCGTGCGCCGTTCGATGGCGTCGGCATGGCGCCGGAGGATCTGCAACGTGCCGCCCCCGACCGTACCGAGCCCCAGCAGAGCGATATTGACCGTTTCCATGGCGCGCTCCTCAGGATGCCGTGGGCCGGAACAGACGCCGCATTTCCCGCACGGCCTGGCGGGTGCGATGTTCGTTTTCGATCAGGCCGAAGCGCACATGATCATCACCGTACTCGCCAAAGCCGATGCCCGGTGACACGGCCACCTTGGCCTCGGTGAGCAGCAGCTTGCTGAATTCGATCGAGCCCATGTCGCGGTAGCGCTCGGGGATGCGCGCCCAGACGAACATCGTGCCGCGCGGTTTTTCCACCTCCCAGCCCAGGCGGTTCAACCCTTCCCACAGGACGTCGCGGCGCAGTTCGTAGGTGCGCCGGATTTCCTCCACGCAGTCCTGCGGACCCTCCAGCGCGCTGATGGCGGCGACCTGGATCGGCGTGAAGATGCCGTAGTCGAGATAGGACTTCATCTTGGCCAGCGCGGCCACCAGGGTCGGGTTGCCGCACATGAAGCCGACGCGCCAGCCCGGCATGTTGTAGCTCTTTGACAGGGTGAAGAACTCCACCGCCACGTCCTTGGCGCCCGGCACCTGCAGAATGGACGGGGCGACGTAGCCGTCGAAGACCAGATCGGCGTAGGCGAGGTCGTGGATCACCCAGATCTGGTGCTCGCGCGCGATGGCGACCACCTTCTCGAAGAAATCGAGGTCCACGCACTGCGCGGTCGGGTTGCCCGGGAAGTTCAGCACCAGCATCTTGGGCTTGGGCCAGGAATTGCGGATTGCCTGGTCGAGTTCGGCGAAGAAATCGATGCCCGGAACCAGCGGCACGTGGCGGATGTCGGCGCCGGCGATGACGAACCCATAGGGATGGATGGGATAGGCCGGGTTGGGCACCAGCACCGAATCGCCGGGGCCGACCGTGGCGAGCGCGAGGTGCGCCAGTCCTTCCTTGGAGCCGATGGTGACGATGACTTCGTCCTGCGGATCCAGATGCACGTCGTAGCGGCGCTGATACCAGTTGGCCATCGCGCGGCGCAGGCGCGGAATGCCGCGTGACTGCGAATAGCGGTGGGTGTCGCCGCGCTGCACGGCTTCCACGAGCTTGTCGACGATGTGCGGCGGGGTGGGCTGGTCGGGATTGCCCATGCCGAAGTCGATGATATCCTCGCCCCTTGCGCGCGCGGCGTTTTTCAGTTCCGTCACGATGGCGAAAACGTAGGGCGGCAGCCGTTGGATGCGGGGAAAATCTTCGATCACTGGGGTGGTCCACTTGGGTGCCCCGGCGCAGGCCGCAGGCGATTTTGTAAAATCGTCAAACGTAAAGATCGCGCGCCGCGCTGTCAATCGCCAGCCGTGCGAGGGGAGGATCATGAAGCTGCATCGGGACAATCCCTATACCCAGAACCGCATTCGCGGCTACGGCCCCGGCGAGATCCGCATCAACGAAACGGGCTATCACCAGAGCCTGATCGTCGGGCCGCAGGCCGTCGCCAGGGGTCGTCCCCTCCGCCCC
>PKCW01000259.1 GCA_002862965.1 Pseudomonadota bacterium | reverse complement strand
CATCAATCTGATCGGCGGCATGGTCATCGGCATGCTGCAGCATGGCCAGCCGTTCATGGAGGCCGTGCAGAACTATACGCTCCTGACCATCGGCGACGGCCTGGTGGCCCAGATCCCGGCGTTGCTGATCTCGGTCGCCACCGCCGTGATTCTCACCCGCGTCGCGGGCACGCTCGACATGGGCGGGCAGATGGTCACGCAACTGCTCGGTCAGCCGCGCTCCCTGATGGTCGCCGGCGGCATCCTGATGGCGTTGGGACTCGTTCCGGGGATGCCCAGCCTGGTGTTTCTCGCCCTCGGTGGCGCGGGGCTCTGGGGGGGCTATGCCCTTTCGCGACGGGCATCCCGTCCGGAACTCGAGCCGACCGCCGGCGAGCCATCCGCGACGGAGCCCGCGCCGCGTGAATTGGGTTGGGACGAGCTGGCGCCGATCGATCTGCTGGGGCTCGAGGTCGGGTATCGGCTGGTGCCGCTGGTCGATCCGCATCAAGGCGGCGAAGTCATGGAGCGCATCAAGTCGGTTCGCAAGACCCTTTCCCAGGAACTGGGATTCCTCATTCCGCCGGTCCACATCCGGGACAATCTGGAACTCGCGCCGACCGCCTATCGCATCTCCCTCAAAGGGGTGGTGATCGGGCAGGGAGAGCTGCAACCCGAGCGCGAGATGGCCATCGATCCCGGTCAGGTGTTCGGCTCGCTCGACGGCATCGCCACGCACGAACCGGCATTCGGCCTGGACGCACTGTGGATCGAGAAGAGTCAGCGCGAACAGGCCCAGATGCTGGGTTACACCGTGGTCGATGCCGGCACCGTGCTAGCCACCCACCTCAGTCAGTTGCTGCGTCAGCATGCGCAGGAGTTGCTGGGCCACGACGAGATTCACCAGTTGCTGAGCCAGTTGGGCCGCACGGCGCCGAAGCTGGTCGAGGAGCTCGTGCCCAAGGCGGTGAGCATGGCGACGCTGGTGCAGGTGCTGCGCGGCCTGCTCGAGGACGGCGTGTCGATCCGCGACATGCGCACCATCGCCGAGGTGTTGGTCGGCCGTGGCGGCGGCAGCCAGGATCCGGCCGAACTCCTGCGGATCGTGCGCGAGCGCCTCGGACGGATGATCCTGCAGCAACTGCGCTTCAGCGGCGACGAATTACCGGTGATCGCGCTCGATCATGGCCTCGAGCAACTGCTGGGCGGCGGTGTGCAGGAGGGCATGGGGATCGAGCCTGCCCTCGCCGAGCGCCTGCTCAAATCGCTCGCCGAGGCGACGCAACGCCAGGAAGGGCGAGGAGAGCCTGCGGTTCTTCTCGTGTCGCCGCGTCTGCGCCCGCTGCTGGCGCGCATGACCCGACGCACCGTGCGTGGCCTGCACGTGCTCGCGTTTGGCGAAATTCCGGACGATCGACACATCCGATTGATAACCACCATCGGCGCCTGAGCCGCTCGCTCATGGGTCAGGGGAAGGAAGGGCAATGAAGATCAGACGTTTTCAGGGGGCGAATGTCCGCAATGTCCTGGGGCAGGTGCGCGAGGCGCTGGGGCCGGATGCGGTCATCCTGTCCAACCGCAGGGACGGCGCCGGCGTGGAGATCGTGGCGGCGACGGACTACGACGAGGCCAGCGTCTGGCAGGCGGCCGCGCGTCCCGAACCCGGCCAGGCGGCCAGTCCGTCCGCTGGGGATGGCCGTGGGTGCGGCGTTTCCCAAGCCGTGCCGGAACCCTCCTCGCCGGGTCTGGATGAGGTTCGCGAGGAACTGTCCCGAATCAAGAGTCTGCTGGAGGAGCGGATCGACGGGCTGTCGTGGCGGCGGTGGCTTCGACACCATCCGCAGCATCGCGCGGCGTGCCAGGAACTGCAGAGCCTGGACCTGAGTCCGGGCGCCATCCGGCACGTGCTCTCGAGGCTCGGCACCGCGCCGGACGGGGAGCAGTCGCGACGCGAGGCGATGGTCGCCCTGGTGCGGCTGCTGTCGGTGCCCGTCGATGATCCCCTGTCACAGGGCGGCATCGTCGCGCTGGTCGGCACCACGGGTGTGGGCAAGACGACCACGTTGGCGAAGCTGGCTGCCCGGCAGGTCCTCGCGCGAGGGCCCCAGTCGGTCCGTCTGGTGTCCAGCGACGGGCACCGGATCGGCGCGCATGAACAGCTCATCACCTACGGCCGTCTCCTCGGGGTCGGCGTGCACGTGGCCGAGACGGCCGATGAATTGCGGCACGTCCTGGGCGAGTTGAGCCACGTGCCGCTGGTGCTGGTGGACAGCGCGGGCATGGGCCAACGGGACCGGCGTCTGATCGACCAACTGCAGCGCCTGCGCAGCGTCGCGGACCGTCTCCGCGCCTACGTGGTCCTTCCGGCGTCGGCGCCGCTGGACATTCTCGAGCAGACGATCATGGCCCTGGGCCCGGAACATCTCGCCGGGGCCCTGATCAGCAAGCTCGACGAGGCGCTGTCCCTGGGGCCGATCTTGTCGGTGCTGATCCGGCACCGACTGGGCGCCGCCTACCTTGCCAACGGCCAGCGGGTGCCGGAGGACCTGTTGCGCGTGCGTCCGGCCGATCTGGTGCTGCGCGCTCGTGCGTACGTCCGCCAGCACCGGATGGCCGCGACGCGTGATGCCTGGCATACCGCCCGAGCCGGGTGAGACAAGGGGATCGGCATGCGGTTACCGACGCAGGCAGCGGGGCTCGATAAGCCGGCTGGGGCACGATTGCTGGCCATCGCCAGCGGCAAGGGCGGGGCGGGCAAAACCACGGTGGCGGTCAACCTCGCGATCGGTCTCGGGCAGCTGGGACGGCGGGTGATTCTGGTCGATGCGGATCTCGCGCTGGCCAACGTCGATGTGCTGCTCGGGATCCAGCCGCGCGCGCACCTCGGGCAATGGCTCGACGGACGGGTGCCCCTCGATCGTTTGCTCGTGGAGGTCGCCGATCACGTGCAATTGGTGGCCGCCAGTTCGGGTGCACGCGCCATGGCCGACCTGGATGCGCACGGGCGGCACCGGCTCCTGGCTGCCATCGGTCAGTTGCGCGGGGCGGCGGAGTGGCTGGTGCTGGATCTGGGGGCCGGCATCGCGCCCTCGGTGCGCGAGTTTGCCGCGCTGGCCGACGAGGTGCTGGTGGTCGTGTGTGACGACCCGACCTCGCTTACGGATGCCTATGCCCTGATCAAGATCCTTCATCAGGAAGAAGGTGTTCTGCACTTCGGGGTGATGGCCAACCAGACCGGGAGCGTGCGGGCGGCCGAGCGGCTGTACGGGAAGCTGGCCGGCGTCGTCGAGCGATTCCTTGCGGTGCCGCTGGTCTATCGGGGCGCGATTCCGTTCGACCGGTGCGTGCGCGATGCGCTCGAACGGCAGTGCGCGCTGATGGCCTGCCATCCCCACGCCGCGGCGAGCCTGGCGTTCAAGCGATTGGCCCGCGCGGTCGATAAGTTGGACGGACGGGCCGTGTTGCGTCACATCCTCGAGGGTTCGGCGGGGGTCGCTTAGGGCACTGCCAGGGCCAACGCCGACACAGGCTCTGCCGATCCGGTTTTTTGTTGTGCCGTCACTGCCGCCGGATCGCGGCGGAAAACAAGAGCAAGAGATCGAACCTGTGGATATTTTCAGTCTCATCGGTCTGGTCCTCGCCGTGGTCGCCGTGATTGGCGGCAGCATCCTGAAAGGCAGCGGGGTGGCGGCACTGCTCAATCCTGCGGCCTTCGTGATCGTGGTGGTGGGGACCTTGGCGTCCATTTGCCTGCACACGCCCATGCCGGTGTTCATGCATGCGCTGAAGATGCTGCGGATGCTTTTCGCGCCGCCGCGCGCCGATTTGAACGAGATCATCGAGAAAGTGGTGAGCTGGAGCCAGATTGCCCGCAAGGACGGGCTGCTCGGTCTGGAGAAGGTCATCGAGCAGGAACAGGGCGAGTTCGAGCGCAAGGGCATCCAACTGCTCGTTGACGGCACCGGGCCCGAAACCATCCGCCAGATCCTCGAGGTCGACGTGTCGGTCAAGGAACACCGCGATCTGCAGGGGGCCAAGGTGTTCGAATCCATGGGCATCTACTCGCCCACCCTCGGCATCATCGGGGCGGTGCTGGGCCTGATGTCGGTGATGCAGCATCTGGATGATCCCAGCCATCTCGGCACCGGGATCGCTGCGGCCTTCGTGGCGACCATCTATGGCATCGGCTTCGCCAACCTCCTGCTGCTGCCGGCGTCGGCGAAGCTCAAGGCGGCCGTGCAGGAGCAGACCCAGGCCAAGGAGGTGCTGATCGAGGGCTTCCTGGCCATCGCGCACGGCGAGAATCCGCGCAACATCGAGACCCGCCTCAAGGGTTATCTCCACCATTGAGAGCCATGCGATGCCGAAGAAAGGACATGAGGAACACGCCAATCACGAGGCCTGGGCCATTCCCTACGGCGATCTGGTGACCTTGCTGCTGGCTTTCTTCGTGGTCATGTATTCCCTGTCGTCGGTCAACGAGGGTAAATATCGCATCCTGTCCGACGCGCTTCAGGCCGCCTTCCGCGGGGACACCCGTACGCTCGAACCGATCCAGATCGGCGAGGTACGCAAGGGCGCCGAACCTCGCGAGGAACCCACCATGATCCACTTGCCGCTGGCTGCGCCGCCGGTGGCGCCGATGATGCCAGCCGGCGAAAGTCCCGAGCGGTCGGCGGGCTCCGATCCTTTGGACCGGATCGCCAGCCAGATCGAGCGACTCATCGGCGAGGCCTTGCCGGCCGAATGGGTGGTCGTCCGTCGCAACCGGCAGTGGATCGAGGTGGAGATCCAGACCGACCTGTTGTTCCAGAGTGGTGCGGCCGCGCTCGACGTCCGCGCCCTGCCCGCCATCGATCGGCTTGCCGAGGTGCTGCAGCCCTTCTCCAATCCCATACACGTGGAAGGACACACCGACACGCAGCCGATCAGCACCGCACTTTTCCCGTCCAACTGGGAGCTGTCGGCGGCGCGGGCGGCCACGGTGG
>PKCW01000092.1 GCA_002862965.1 Pseudomonadota bacterium | reverse complement strand
CCTGACGCGCATAGACGACCTGCGCCTGTTGTTCGGCCAGTTGGGCCTCGAGCGAGGCCAGCCGCGCACGGTCCGCCTCTACCCGGGCGGCGTAGATGCGCGGGTCGATCTCGGCGATGAGCTGCCCGCGGCGGACCGTGTCGCCGAGTTCGACGTGCAGGTCGCGCAGTTGCCCGGAGACCTGCGCGCCGACATCGACGTACTCCTTGGGCTCCAGCTTGCCCTGGGCGGTGATGAGTTCCTCGAGATCGGCGCGCTCGACCTGCGCCTGCGGCTGGTCGATGGGCGCGTCGCGCTGCCAGAGCTGCACGCCGTACCCTGCGCCGGCAAGGATCAACAGGGCCATGAAAAGCACGGACAGGCGGCGCAGCAGAGATCGCGTCAAGATGAAACCCTTCAGGTTGGTTCGTTTCGCCCGCCGTGGTTCCGGTCCCGAGCGATGCAGTCCTTACTGCCCGTCCATCAGTGGATGGATCATGCGTCAGATCATCGCGCACCGGTGGGTGAAGCGGAAGTTTCGGCGAGCCCCCTTGATGCGCCGGAGAGGCGCCGAGGGCCGCTGCACGTTTTCGACGCGCGGATGTGACTTGCGGTCGACAGTGAAGTTCAGCCGCGCGGCCCGCCTCGCGTCCCCGTGCTGGCATTGATTTCCGGCTCGGGCGGGGCTAGCTTGAAGACCAGTGCGACGGGACGCAGCCGTGTTCCGTCGTTTTTTCATTTGTGGAGAGCATCATGAACGCGTCCAAGCCCCCGATCATCCTGTCTTCGCACGATGTCGAGCGCCTCGAGCGCCTGATGGAGACGGTCGGGCCGGAGCATCGGGAGACCGTCCGAGCCCTCGATGCCGAACTGGCCCGCGCCGAGATCCGCCGACCCGAGGAGATGCCGCGGAACACGGTGACGATGAACGCGCAGGTGCGCTGCATCGACGAGACCACTCAGACGGAACATCTGTTGCGGCTGGTCTATCCCGCCGATGCCAGTGCCGAGCCGGGCAATGTGTCGGTTCTGGCACCCGTCGGCGCCGCCCTGCTCGGGCTCTCGGCGGGACAGGCGATCGACTGGCCGCTGCCCGGTGGCCGCACGGGTCGACTTCGGGTGCTGAGCGTCATTGATCAGCCGGAGGCAAATGGCCGGCGGGATTGAACGGCGCTGCGGGCGCCCGAGGGTTCAGGCGGGGGCCTGACCCAGGCGCTTCATCAAGCGATGCAGATTGGCCGGATCCAGGCCCAGTTCGCGCGCCGCCGCAGTGCGTTTGCCACTGTGGCGTGCCACGGCGTCCTCGATCATCTGCCGCTGAAGGGCGTCCGCCGCCTCGCGCAGCGTGAGGCCGCGGGGTGGCTCATCGTCGGGCAGCGCGAGTGCGGGCGGATTCGGGAGCGGCACGAGATCCAGGTGTCGGGCGTAGAGGGTCGCAATACGCGCCGGGCCGGGCGATTGTTGTGCCATCGCGCGCACGGCGGCGCGGCTGACGAGGTGTTCGAGTTCGCGAACATTGCC
The DNA here is from genome assembly GCA_002862965.1 of Pseudomonadota bacterium. Classification (GTDB taxonomy): domain Bacteria; phylum Pseudomonadota; class Gammaproteobacteria; order UBA5335; family UBA5335; genus Macondimonas. The sequence continues at coordinate 3,468 of PKCW01000092.1, read as the reverse complement.
CGGCCAAGGCTGGCGCAGCAGCGCCTGCTGGGCGTCGGCCGCCAGGCGCAGGCCGCGCAGACCCAGGCGTGCCCGGTTCTCCTCCAGAAATCCGCCGGCCAGCAGCAGCACGTCACGCCCGCGCTCGCGCAGCGGCGGCACGTGCAGGGGATAGACGCTCAGGCGATGGTAGAGATCGGCCCGGAAACGCCCGGCGCGCACCTCGCCCGCGAGGTCCCGGTTGGTGGCAGCCAGCACGCGCACGTCGACGCGGTGCTCGCGGTCCGAACCCAGTCGCTGTAATTGCCCGCTCTGCAGGACGCGCAGCAGCTTGGCCTGCACCTCCAGCGGCAACTCGCCGACTTCGTCCAGCAGCAGCGTGCCGCCGTCGGCGAGTTCGAAACGGCCGCGCCGCTCGCCGACGGCGCCGGTGAATGCGCCCCGCACGTGGCCGAACAGCTCGCTTTCGACCAGATGCTCCGGCAGCGCGGCACAGTTCAGGGTGATCAAGGGCCGCGCGGCCCGGCGCGAACCGGTGTGGATGGCTTGTGCCACCAGTTCCTTGCCGGTGCCGGTTTCGCCGGTGATGAGCACGGTGAGATCGGTGCCGGCGACGGTGTCGATCTCCTGCTGCAAGCGGCGCATGGCCGCGCTGTGCCCGGCGAGGGTCCGGGGACCGTTCGGCCCTTGGGCCTCGATCAGGAGGCGGGCCACCTGCTCGTCCTGCTCGGCGCGCCGCGCCAGGCGCTCCAGGCGTTCGACGGCGACCACGGTGGCCGTGGCCAGCGTGGCGAACGCCTGCAGCAGATCCGCATCGCTCTCATCGAAGGCGCCGGGCCGTAGCGCATCCAGGGTCAACAATCCCCACGGGCGATCCTCGACGTACAGCGGGCAGCCCATGCAGTCATGGATTTCGAGTTGTCCGGGTTGTCCCTCGACCAGGCCATCATAGGGATCGGGAAGGCCACAGTCGCAGGGCAGGCGGGTGGGCCCGCGCCGGTTCATCATCGCCAGCAGCCGGGGGTGATCGCCCAGACGGAAGCGCCGGCCGAGCGTGTCGTGCGCCAGACCCGCGACGGCCAAGGGACGCAGCGTGTCGCCTTCCAGGCGCAGCAACGCCGCGGCATCGCAGGGGAACACAGCGCGCAATCCTTCGAGCAGGGCGCGGTATCGGTCGTCGACAGCCATCTCGCGCGGCAGATTGCCCACCAGCCGCACGACCGTCGAAAAAGCGAGTGATGTTGTCAAATCGACATTCACGATAGTCGTAATGATAAAGAATAGAATGGTCAGTCTGACTCATGACGCGAAGGGCTGCAACGCTTTCAAAGGCTTCCTTCATGGCACGAAAGCTGTAATGGATCACATCGCCATCATCGCGCCGATGAATCACCTTCGAGGATGCCCCATGCTCACCACCCCACACCGCGACATCGTCAAGGCCACCGTCCCGCTGCTCGAAGCCGGCGGCGAGGCGCTCACCCGCCACTTCTACGGGACGATGCTGGCCGAGTACCCCGAGGTCCGGCCGCTGTTCAACCAGGCCCACCAGGCCAGCGGCGCCCAGCCGCGGGCGCTGGCCAACGGCATCCTGCAGTACGCCCGCCACATCGACCGCCTGGACGCGCTCGGCCCGCTGGTGGGGCAGATCGTGCAAAAGCACGTATCGCTGCGGGTGCTGCCCGAACAGTACCCCATCGTCGGCAGCTGTTTGCTGCGGGCGATCCGCGAGGTGCTGGGCCCGGACCTGGCGACCGACGCCGTGATCGAGGCCTGGGGCGCGGCCTACCAGCAGCTCGCGGACCTGCTGATCGGCGCCGAGGAGGATGTCTACGCCGCCGCAGCGGCGCGGCCCGGCGGCTGGCGCGGCGCGCGGCGCTTCGAGATCGCCCGCAAGACGCCGGAAAGCGCCGAGATCACCTCGCTGTATCTGAAGCCCGCCGACGGCGGCCCGCTGATGGCATTTCAACCCGGCCAGTACATCGGTCTGAAGCTCACCATCGACGGCCAGGAAGTGCGGCGCAACTACTCGCTGTCCGCCCCGCCGAACGGCAGCACCTACCGCATCAGCGTCAAGCGCGAGCCGGGCGGCGTGGTGTCGAACCATCTGCACGACGCGCTCGGCGTCGGCGCCACGATCGAGCTGTTCCCGCCGGCCGGCGAGTTCGTGCTCGCGCCCGGCGAGCGACCGCTGGCGCTGATCAGCGGCGGCGTCGGCATCACCCCCACGCTGCCCATGCTGCACGCCGCGCACGAGCAGCGCCGGCCGGTGACCTTCGTGCACTTCGCGCGCAACGCGGCCGTGCACGCCTTTCGCGACTGGGTGGACGATCTGGTCGCCCGCAGCACGCAGGCCCGGCGCTTCTATTGCCACGAGGAGGCCGGCGGCGCGGCGGTCGATGCCCACGGCCGCGTCAGCGCCGAGCTGCTGGCGCGCGCCCTGCCGCAGGCGCGGGATATGGACGCCTACTTCGTGGGTCCGGCGCCGTTCATGGGCGCGGTCAGGCGCCTGCTCGGCGAACTCGGCATGCCGGCCGAGCGCATGCGCTGGGAGTTCTTCGGCCCGGCGGCGGCGCTGGAGGACTGACCCGGAGCCGTCCGCCGAACGGGTTTACCCTCGGCGGACGGCCACCACCCCTGTGAGGCTTGCCATGGCACACGACAACCCCATCCACCTGCTCACGCACGAACACCATGTCATCCTGAAGGTGGTGCACGGTCTTGCGGCGATCGACGAGGCGCTGGCGCACGGTCAGGCGCCGGACCTCGCCCGCCTGCGCGGCGTGGTCGCCTTCATGCGCGAGTTCGCCGACCGCTGCCACCACGCCAAGGAGGAGGCCATCCTGTTCCCGGCCATGGAGGACAAGGGCGTGCCGCACGGCGGCTGCCCGCTCGAAGGTCTGCTGCGCGAGCACGCCCGCGGCCGCGAGCGGGTGGGCGCGCTGGCCACGGCCATCGATGCCCTGGAACGCGGCGACGCCGCCGCCCCGGCCGCCCTGCGCGAGGCCATCGCCGGCATCCAGCAGCTGTACCCGAACCACATCTGGAAGGAAGACCAGATGGTGTTTCCGATGGCCGAGCGCCTGTTCTCGGCCGCGGAGCTCGCCGACCTGCACGCGCGCTTCGAGCAGGCCGAGGTGGAACTCGGCCCGCAGCACGAGCGCTACGTGGCGTTTGCCGACGAGATGGCGGCCCTGCTCGGCGGGGCGCCGGCATGAATGCCATCCCCAAGCGCTGACGCATTACGCGCCGCGGTCGTGCCCGTCGACGTCCGCATCAAGCGCATCTACGAGCCGCCGCAGGCGGCGGACGGCGCGCGCGTGCTGGTCGATCGCCTGTGGCCGCGCGGCCTGCGCAAGGAGGCGGCGGCGCTCACGGGCTGGCACAAGGACGTCGCGCCAAGCCTCACGCTGCGGCGCTGGTTCGGCCACGATCCGGCGCGCTGGCAGGCGTTTCGCGCCCGCTACCGCGCCGAGCTCGACGCCAACG
>PKCW01000005.1 GCA_002862965.1 Pseudomonadota bacterium | reverse complement strand
AGCGCCGCATCCAGCCGGGCGACAAGATGGCCGGCCGTCACGGGAACAAGGGGGTCATCTCTCAGATCGTGCCCGTGGAGGACATGCCCTACATGGCCGATGGCACGCCGGTAGACATCGTGCTGAACCCCTTGGGGGTGCCGTCGCGCATGAACATCGGTCAGGTGCTCGAGACCCATCTGGGCTTTGCCGCCAAGGGTTTGGGTCTGAAGATCGGGCGCATGCTCGATGCCCAGCGCAACGCGGAAGAACTGCGGGGATTCCTGGGTCAGGTCTACAACCAGGTCGGCAGTGGCCGTCAACACGTGGCCCTGGACGAACTCGCCGACGCCGAAGTGCTCGAACTGTCGCGCAATCTCCGGGCGGGCGTGCCGATGGCGACCCCCGTCTTCGACGGCGCCGAGGAGTCCGAGATCAAGGCCATGCTACGCCTCGCCGGCCTGCCCGAATCCGGTCAGCTGCAGTTGTTCGACGGCCGCACCGGTGATGCCTTCGCCCGTCCGGTGACGGTGGGCTACATGTACATGCTGAAACTCAACCACCTGGTGGATGACAAGGTGCATGCGCGCTCGACCGGGCCCTACAGCCTGGTGACCCAGCAGCCCTTGGGCGGCAAGGCGCAGTTCGGTGGTCAACGCTTCGGGGAGATGGAGGTCTGGGCGCTGGAGGCCTATGGCGCATCCTATACCCTGCAGGAGATGCTCACCGTCAAATCGGACGACGTGCAGGGCCGCACCCGCATGTACAAGAACATCGTGGACGGCGATCACCGCATGGAGGCCGGCATGCCCGAGTCCTTCAACGTGTTGGTGAAGGAAATCCGGTCCTTGGGCATCAATATCGAATTGGAACAGGAGTGAGCGGCAAGCGCCGCTCATGCCCCTGACCCGCGCGCCAAGCCGCAGGAGTGACGATGAAAGATCTGCTGAGCTTCATCAAACAACAGGACCAGTTGTCCGATTTCGACAACATCCGCATCGGGCTGGCCTCGCCGGAAAAGATCCGCTCGTGGTCGTTCGGAGAGGTGAAGAAGCCCGAAACCATCAACTACCGCACCTTCAAGCCGGAGCGGGACGGTCTTTTCTGCGCCAAGATCTTCGGGCCCGTGAAGGACTACGAGTGCCTGTGCGGCAAGTACAAACGCCTCAAGCACCGTGGCGTGGTGTGTGAGAAGTGCGGCGTCGAGGTCACCCAGGCCAAGGTGCGCCGGGAGCGCATGGGTCACATCGAACTGGCCAGCCCGACGGCGCACATCTGGTTCCTGAAATCGCTGCCTTCGCGCATCGGCCTCATGCTGGACATGACCCTGCGCGACATCGAGCGTGTGCTGTATTTCGAGTCCTACCTCGTCATCGATCCGGGCATGACGCCGCTCGAGCGCGGACAGATCCTTTCGGAAGAAGCCTATCTGGACGCGATCGAAGAGCATGGCGATGAGTTCGATGCCCGCATGGGCGCCGAAGCCATCGACCAGATGCTCAAGAGCATCGATCTGCAGAAGGAAGCGGTTCGGCTGCGCGAGGAAATGGCCGGCACCCAGTCCGAGACCAAGATCAAGCGGCTGGCCAAGCGCCTCAAGCTGATCGAGTCCTTCATCGAGTCGGGCAACCGGCCGGAGTGGATGATCCTCAAGGTGCTGCCGGTGCTGCCGCCGGAGTTGCGGCCGCTGGTGCCGCTCGATGGCGGACGTTTCGCGACCTCCGACCTGAACGACCTCTATCGGCGCGTCATCAACCGCAACAACCGCTTGAAGCGCCTGCTCGAGCTGGCGGCGCCCGACATCATCGTGCGCAACGAAAAACGCATGTTGCAGGAGGCGGTGGACGCGCTGCTGGACAACGGCCGGCGCGGTCGTGCCATCACCGGGTCCAACAAGCGGCCGCTCAAGTCGCTGGCCGACATGATCAAGGGCAAGCAGGGGCGCTTCCGTCAGAACCTGCTGGGCAAGCGCGTGGACTATTCGGGCCGCTCCGTGATCGTGGTCGGCCCGACCCTGCGCCTGCATCAGTGCGGCCTGCCCAAGCGCATGGCGCTGGAGCTGTTCAAGCCGTTCGTGTTCTCGCGTCTGCAACGCCTGGGTATCGCCACCACCATCAAGGCCGCCAAGCGCATGGTCGAGCGCGAGGAGCCGCAGGTCTGGGACATGCTCGAGGAAGTGATCCGCGAGCACCCCGTGCTGCTCAATCGCGCGCCCACCCTGCACCGTCTCGGCATTCAGGCCTTCGAGCCGGTGCTGATCGAAGGCAAGGCGATCCAGTTGCATCCCCTCGTCTGCACGGCCTTCAACGCCGACTTCGACGGCGACCAGATGGCGGTGCACGTGCCGCTCTCGCTGGAAGCGCAGCTCGAAGCCCGCGCCCTGATGATGTCCACCAACAACATCCTCTCCCCGGCTTCCGGAGAGCCCATCGTGGTGCCGACCCAGGACGTGGTGCTGGGGCTGTACTGGATGACCCGCGAACGGGTCGGCGCGCCCGGCGAGGGCATGGTCTTCGCCGACGTGGCCGAGGCCGACCGGGCCTACCGCTGCGGACTGGTCGATCTGCAGGCGCGCGTCAAGGTCCGGCTCTCCGATGCGGAGCTCGACGAGAACGGTGAGGCACCGCTGCGCACCCGCTTGCTGCAGACCACGGTGGGCCGTGCCCTGCTGTCGCAGATCCTGCCGACCGGCCTGCCGTTCGAGATGATCAACCGGGACCTGACCAAGAAATCGATCGGCGCCGTGCTGAACGCATGCTATCGCCGGGTGGGTCTCAAGGAGACCGTGGTCTTCGCCGACCAGCTGATGTACACGGGCTTCCACTATGCCACGCTGGCCGGAATTTCCATCGGCGCCGACGACATGGTGGTGCCGGAGGAGAAGGGCGCGATCCTGAAGCAGGCCGAGGCCGAGGTGAAGGAGATCGAAGAGCAGTACGCGTCCGGTCTGGTGACCAATGGCGAGCGCTACAACAAGGTGGTGGACATCTGGTCGCGGACCAACGATCAGGTGGCCCGGGCGATGATGGACAAGCTGGGCAGCGAAAACGTCCTGGACAATGAGGGTAACGCGGTCCGCCAGGCGTCCTTCAATTCCATTTTCATGATGGCCGATTCCGGGGCGCGTGGCTCGGCCGCCCAGATCCGGCAGTTGGCCGGGATGCGCGGCCTGATGGCCAAGCCGGATGGCTCGATCATCGAGACCCCCATCACGGCCAATTTCCGCGAGGGCCTGAACGTCCTGCAGTTCTTCATTTCCACGCACGGCGCCCGCAAGGGCCTGGCGGATACGGCGCTCAAGACCGCCAACTCCGGCTATCTCACCCGTCGCCTGGTCGATGTGTCGCAGGATGTGGTGATTCTGGAGCCCGATTGCGGGACCGTGCGCGGCCTGCCGATGTCGCCCATCGTCGAAGGAGGCGATGTGCTGGAGCCGTTGCGGGAGCGGGTGCTGGGCCGGGTGCTGGCCGAGAGCGTCACGGATCCCGCCAGCGGCGAGGTGGCGATCGAGGCCAACACCCTGCTCGACGAGCATCTGGTGGACGAGATGGAAGCCTTGAGCGTGGATCGGGTGCTGGTGCGTTCGCCCATCACCTGCGAATCCCGCTACGGCATCTGCGCCGCCTGCTACGGCCGCGATCTGGCGCGGGGACACATGGTCAACGAAGGCGAAGCGGTCGGCGTGATCGCGGCCCAGTCGATCGGTGAGCCCGGCACCCAGCTCACCATGCGCACCTTCCACATCGGCGGGGCCGCATCCCGTGCGGCGTCGGTCAACAATGTCCAGGTCAAGCGCAAGGGCGTGCTGCGCCTGCACAATGCGAAATCGGTGCGCAACCACAAGGGGTCGCTGGTCACCGTGTCGCGCTCGGGCGAAATCGGTGTGAGCGACGAATTCGGCCGCGAGCGCGAGCGCTACAAGATTCCCTATGGCGCCACCCTGCTGGTGAACGACGGTGATGCCGTCGAGGCAGGCCAGATCGTGGCCGAGTGGGATCCGCACACCCATCCGGTGGTGACCGAAATCGCCGGCCGGCTGCGCTTCGTGCAGATGGTCGAGGGTCAGTCCATCCAGCGGCAGGTGGATGAAACCACGGGCCTTTCGCAGGTCGTCATTCTGGATCCGAAGCAGCGCACCGGCGCGGGCCGCGACATGCGCCCCATGATCAAGATGGTGGACGAGCGCGGAGAGGATCTGCACTTCCCCGGTACCAGCATCCCGGCCGCCTACTTCCTGCCGGCCGGCGCCTTGGTGTTGGTGGAAGACGGCGCGGAGCTGCGGGTCGGTGACGTTCTGGCGCGTATTCCGCAGGAATCCAGCAAAACGCGTGACATCACCGGCGGTCTGCCGCGAGTGGCCGATCTGTTCGAGGCTCGCAAGCCCAAGGAGCCGGCAATTCTGGCCGAGGTGGCCGGCACGGTCTCGTTCGGCAAGGACACCAAGGGCAAGCAGCGGCTGATCCTGACCGACAGCGAGGGCGCGCAGCACGAGGTGCTGGTGCCGAAGTGGCGCAACGTGACGGTGTTCGAAGGTGAATTCGTCGAGCGGGGCGATGTGATCGCCGACGGCGAACCCAATCCGCAGGACATTCTGCGGCTGTTGGGTGTCGAGGCGCTCGCCGAGTATCTGGTCAAGGAAATCCAGGATGTGTATCGCCTGCAGGGGGTGCGCATCAACGACAAGCACATCGAGACCATCATCCGCCAGATGCTGCGCAAGGTGGAGATCGCCGATCCGGGCGAGACGCGTTTCCTGCGCGGAGAACAGGTCGATCGTTCCCGCCTGCTGGAGGAAAACGACGAGGCCTGTGCCAACGACAAGCTTCCTGCACGCTGGGAGCCGTTGCTGCTCGGCATCACCAAGGCGTCTCTGGCGACCGAATCCTTCATTTCGGCCGCTTCCTTCCAGGAGACGACCCGCGTGCTCACCGATGCGGCCGTCCGCGGGGTGAAGGACGATCTCCGGGGCCTCAAGGAGAACGTCATCGTCGGTCGCCTGAT
>PKCW01000230.1 GCA_002862965.1 Pseudomonadota bacterium | reverse complement strand
CCGTGCGGCGCATGTCGCCGCTCGCGAGCCGGTAGAGCGTCGCGCCGCCGAGATTGAGTTCCGGGCAGGCGTCCCAGGCAAAGCGCGCGTCCAGCGCGCCGAGCAGCAGTGCCCGCCCCGCAGCCGAGCGGGGCAGCGCATAGAGCCCCTGTGCCAGATCATCCACGCGATGCACGAACAGCAGCGGATGCACCCGGTCCGTTTCTGGCAAGGCCGACCAGGGCGGCACGCCCGCGCGCGGGACGAGCCGCTCCAGCAGCGCTTCGAGCACCGCGAGCGGCATCGTGCCCGCCGGATCATAGGCCTGCGCCGAGCGGCGCTCGCGGATCACCGCCATCGCCGGGCGGTCATCCCCGGCGGCCGGGCGCACGGCGGGCGCGTCGTGCACCGCGGGGGAAAGGATCGGCGTGGCGGGCTTGGCGGCGGCGCGGCTCACCGCGTCGAGCACCGGCCATTGGTAGAGCCGCCGGCGGTCGAGCACGTTCGGCCGGCCCCGCCATGGCGCCTCGCGCATCCAGGCCAGCCACGCATCGGGTTCGGCGGCATCGCCGGTCGGGCCGGTGTCCACCGCCAGCAACAGATCCGGATGCTCCGGTTCCGTTCCGTCCGCCGGTCGATCCACGCCCAGTAGCGCGGCCACCGCCGCATCCGGCCAGTGCGCAAGCGGCCGCAGCCGCCAACCCAGCAGCGCCGCCGCATAGGCCAGCGCGGCCAGCGCGTGGCCGACGTCGAGCTGGCAGTAGCGATAGGCGCGCTCGCCGTATTTCCACGCCTCGCGCCAGTGGATGGAGGTGAGCCCAAGCAGCGCGACCGGCCTGCCGTCTGGCGGTGCCGAGGCCACGGCCGCGCGTTGCTCCAGCAGGTGCGCATCGGGCCGGTAGTGATACACCCCGTCCGCGAGATCGGGCAGGCCGCGGCTGACGAGATAGCCCTCCGTCGGGTGCAGGTTGCCGCTGGAGGGGTTGCAGCGCAGCGCCCAGCGGTCCGGTCCGTATTGCTTCCATGCCGACAGGCCGAGCGACAGTTCCAGTAGCCGGCCCAACCAGGCAAGCTCCAGGGGCGCCGGGGCGATCGCACCCGGCCGGTGCAGATCCCCGAACGCCACGGCAGTCGACGTCGGCGTGAGCGGCAACGGGATTTCCGAGCAGCCGTCGTAGCGCCGGAAGGGATCGGGCTGGGCGTCCCAGTCCAGCGTCCCCGGCCCGGCGGCGTAGCGGTCCAGGTGATGGCGGGTACGCTGGTGGTACTCCCAGGGCGTGATGCCGCCTGCGGCCTCGCTCATGCGGCTTCGGGCGGCGCGCCGGCCAGATCGTCTGGCCAGCAGCCGAGCGGCGGACCGAGCACCCCGTCCGGATTCTCGAAGCGGACCAGATACAGCACCTGCGCCGGATCGTTCTCCAGGTGGCCGACATTCACGATCACGCCGCGCCCGCCCGCCGGCACCAGCAGCGCATCGTCTTCATGCTCCGGCAGGCTGCCGTCGTTGTGGATGGCCTGGGCGGCGAACACCATGTCGCCCATCTGTGCGTGGTTCAGTCCCATCGATCGTTCCTCGCGGTGTCATGTCTGTCGGTTTTGTCCGGCCTGCGACAGGGGCGGCACGCCGGCCCAGCGCCGCCACCGGATGAGCCAAGTCGTTGACTTTCCCGGTCGGCGCGCACCGAGTCGTCCGTGCCATCGTGGCCGTCGCCGGTTATCCATGCATATTCATGGCCATTTCGTGCGGCGTCGCTTGCTCCGCCGAGGCGTGCCAGTGCGCTGCGGGCGGAACTCCGCCGCCGGCGAAGTCTGTCCGGGCGGAAGCGCCCCGGTTGGCGGGATGATCGGGCGGGCGTTGATGCACGGTCCGCGGCGGGCCATGATGGCGTCATGGCCGCAGATGGAGAGGCAGGCATGACGCAGGACGCGGGACAGAATGGCGCGGTCGAGGCGGAAGCGACCGACTGGGCGGCGCTCGCCAAGGCGTTTCGCGCGCGCGAGGTGCAGGATCTCGGGCCTCTGGTGCGACGCGTCACCGCCCGCAACGCAGGCGTGATGACCGGGCCGGGCACCAACAGCTACCTCGTCGGCCGCCGCGAGGTCGCCGTGATCGACCCCGGTCCGGCCGATGCGGCGCATGTGCAGCGGATCGTGGACGCGGCCCCCGGCCCCATCCATCAGATCCTGCTCACCCATCGCCATCCCGACCATGCGCCCGGCGCAGCGATCCTCGCCGAGCGTACCGGCGCACCGATCCGCGTCTTTCCGAGCGGCCCACACGGGCTGCGTCATCCGGTCGGGATACCGCTCGCCGACGGCGAGGTGATCGCGACCGCGGAGTTTCGCCTGCGCGCCATCCACACGCCCGGCCACGCGGCCGACCATGTGTGCTTTCTGCTGGAAAACGAGGGCTTGCTGTTCGCCGGCGACCAGGTGATGGAAGGGGCCACCGTCGTCATCGCCCCGCCGGATGGGCACATGGGGCAATACCTGGCGGCGCTGGAGCGCCTGCAGGGGCTCGATCTCGCCGCCATCGCGCCGGCGCACGGCCGGGTGCTGTGCGAGCCCCGGCGGCTGTTGGCTGCGGTGGTCACCCATCGCCGTCAGCGCGAGGCCAAGGTCCTGGCGGCGCTGCATCGCGCGGGCCAAGGCACGCCGGAAACGCTGGTCGCCGAAGTCTACGCCGACACACCGGCCTTCCTGCATCTCGCCGCGCGGCTGTCGCTACAGGCCCATCTCATCCATCTGGTCGAAAGCGGACAGGCGAGGTTCGAGAGCGGGGCCTGGCACGCTCTCACCGCCCCATGACCAGCCATCGCGTCCCGTAGAGGCGTCAAGCTGGTGCCGCTGGCATTCCGTTCAGGCCATGTTTGTCTTTTCGGGGATCAGGGAGCGATTCACCCGCGGTTGGACAAAGGGAAGGAAATTTCCCTTATCTGTCGCGGGAATTCGGGTTTGAGTCAATCCAATTGCCAATGGCCATTGCGGAGGTAGTTTAGGATTGCTTAATCGTCTGCGCGCAGATCCGCCATCAGATCTTCGACGCTGGCGAATTTTTTGCCCTTGCCGGCTTCCAGTTCAAGCATGGCTTTGCGCGTCTTGGCATTCGGCACTTTCACATCGAAAGGCAGGCGATGTTCGTCGGCGATGCGCAGCATCAGCAGGCGAATGGCATCGGAAATCGACAAGCCCATGGCATCGAGCGCCTTTGCGGCGCGTTCCTTGGTTTTGGAATCGATACGGGCGCGGACGTAGGTATCGGTGGTGCTCATGAGATACCCCTCCTTAGGATCGTGGGCGAAATCATAGTGGATTGTAGTCCAAATGTGACTACAAAAAGCCATTCCTGGAGTCATTGATTCGACAAGATGCTTACCATGGCCAGCAAGCCTGAGACGGTACCGACGTTCCCCGCTTTCAGTAGCGGGGGCGTCGGTACCTGCGCGAAGCCATACCACGTGGTGCAGGGGCTGAGCAGGAACAATGCCCTTCGTCGGGGCAGCTCAACGACGTCCCGCTGATGGTTGTTGCGCTACCGGAACAGCTCGCTGTGCGAGCCTAGCCGAACAAGCTCGAGCACTCCCGATTCCAATTTGCGATAGATCAGCAGCAGGTCAGGCTTGAGGTGGCATTCGCGGTGCCCGTCCCAGTCACCGGACAGGTTATGATCGCGAAACCGGGGGTCCAACGGCTGATCCGTCGCCAGCACGGAAAAGACGTCTTGGAGAAGCTCGTCGAGGGCTTCCCGATGCTGACCCTTGCCCTCCCGCTTATAGTCTCGCTTGAACGCAGTTGAGCGATGGATATTCCGCATGGTCACCCACACTTCGAGTCGCCGCAGTTGAGGCAGGTCATGCAGCCGTCCAGGAGCACGGCGGCCTTGGTGTGGCACTTGGCGCAGAGCTGCGCGCCTTCGGGGAAGGCGCCCTTGCCGGTGCTCACCTGGCTGGTACGGGCTTCGTACTGGGCGCGTTTTTCCTCGATCAGCTTGAGCTGGCGCTCGTCGAGTTCGGCGTCGGGCAGCATGCCGATGAAGCGCAGATGGCGCTCGATGACATCTCCGATCTCGGCGACCAGGGACGGCATGTAGCGCCCGCCGGGCCGCCAGTAGCCGCCGCGCGGATCGAACACGGCTTTCAGTTCTTCGGCGAGGAAGGTGATGTCACCACCCTTGCGGAACACGGCCGAGATGATGCGCGTCAGCGCGACGATCCACTGGAAATGCTCCATGTTCTTCGAGTTGATGAAGATCTCGAAGGGGCGGCGGTGTTCGTGCTCGGTGCCTTCGTTGAGCACGATGTCGTTGATGGTGATGTACATCGCGTTGTCGGCGACCGGCGGCTTGATCTTGTAGGTGGCGCCGACCAGCAGATCGGGACGCTCCAGCCGCTCGTGCATCTGAATCACGTTGTCGCTGCGGGCCGGTGGCGCCTGGACGGCAATGGGCGCCGGCGCGGCGGATTTTTCGTCCTCGCGCACAACCTGATAGCCGGTGATGGGTTGGGTGATCTTGATGGCCATGTTCGGGTCTCCGGGCGCCATTCGCGGCGCGCTGGTCGGTTGCTACGATTCGTGACGCTCGCGCCCGGCTTCGCGGCCGGGCCGCTGCCGCTCAGAAGCGGCCGTAATAGCCTTCCTTCAGGGCGTCGAACAGGTTGGCAGCGGTGTGGGTCTCGCCGTCGTATTCCACTTCCTCGTTGCCGCGCGCTTCCACCACGGTGCCGTCGCCCAGGGTGAAGACATAGGTCGTGGCGGCCAGATCCTTTTCCTTCACCAGCACGCCCTGGAAGGCGGCGGGGTTGAAGCGGAAGGTGGTGCAGCCCTTCAGGCCCTTTTCGTGGGCGTAGAGGTAGATTTCCTTGAAGTCGGCGAACGGATAATCGGTGGGCACGTTCGCCGTCTTGGAGATCGAGGAATCCACCCAGCGCTGGGCGGCGGCCTGGATGTCGACGTGCTGGCGCGGCGAGATGTCGTCGGCGGTGATGAAATACTCCGGCAGGCGCGCCTCGGGGCCGGTC
>PKCW01000220.1 GCA_002862965.1 Pseudomonadota bacterium | reverse complement strand
ATCCGGCCAGCCGGATGGCCGTCAGGCGCATGGAACGGTTGGCACGTCGGAGGGGCCCGTCTCGAGGCATTGGGATATAATGCCGGGCTCGATTTTGCCTAGGATGGCCACGCCATGTCCATGCCCGCCCCCGGTGCGCCCACGCCCGCACTGCTCGAAACCTTCCCCAACCCGCATCCGGAACGCGACTACACCATCCGCATCCGGATTCCCGAGTTCACCTGCCTGTGCCCCAAGACCGGCCAGCCGGACTTCGCCGTGCTGCACCTGGAATACGTCGCCGATCAGCGCTGCGTGGAACTCAAATCGCTCAAGCAGTACGTCTGGGCCTTCCGCGACCAGGGCGCCTTTCACGAGGCCGTGACCAACCGCATCGTCGGCGACCTCGTCACCGCCTGCGCCCCGCGCGCCCTGCGCCTCACCGCCGAGTTCAACGTGCGCGGCGGCATCTACACCCACGTCGTCGTCGAACACCGCGCCCCCGGCTGGACCCCGCCCGCCCCGCTGCATCTGCCCTGATCCATCGTCACCCAGACGCCGCGAGCCCCACGGCGGCGCCGCGGCTGCGTTCGACCCCGCGCGGCCGCGATCCGCTTCACCGCCATTGCTCGGCGCGCCACGCAGGCCGATCGGGCGCCGTGGTGCCACGTCCCACCGCACGCTCGAGAGCCAAATGAAGACATGGCAATCCCGGACGCAGGTTTTCCCGCAATCCGCCGATAGCCTCTGTCGAGGCGGCGCGGCGATGAATGCCCTTCGGGTCGGCGACGCCATTCAGAAGCGCTTGCGCCCGTAAGCGAATCGCGGCTAGGCTGAACCACAGGACGGTTCCCATGGACGGCCATCCGATATGCATCGTCTGGCGGGGTAGGCCGTGCCACGGGCCCGACAGGCACCGGCGCTGTCGCCATTCGACGCGCCATCGACAGGGAGGACACCCCGATGGGATCGAATCCGCCGTCCGATACGCCCGGCCCGATCGGGCCTGGAATCGCCCCGCAAACGCCATCCCAGCCCCGCTTGAGCATCGTGATTCCCGCTCTCGACGAAGCGGGCATCGTGGATCGCCTCCTCTACGAACTGCTCGACGACGCCACCGACGCGGTTGAAATCATCGTGACCGACAGCGGCAGTTCGGACGACACCGCCGCCATCGTCGAGGCATTGGCGCAAGAACATCCGCAGCTCGTCCGGCTGGTCCGGGCGCCGCGCAAAGGCGTCTCGCTGGCGCGCAACAGCGGCGCGGCGGTGGCCCGCGGCGAGTATCTGGCCTTTCTGGACGCCGATGCGCGCATTGCAAGCGCAACCCTGCTCGCCGGTGTGGCGCAGATGGAGCAACGCGGTCTGCGCACCGCGGCGTTGTACTTCGTCAGCGGCTCGGACTGCTGGAGCGATCGCCTCATCACGGGGCTTTTCAACGTCGCCATGGCCGGTCTGCAATACCTTGCCCCCACCGCGCCGGGTTCATCGGCCTATCTCGTTCCCCGCTTGGCACATGAGCAAGCGGGCGGCTACAACGAGACGCTGTACTTTGGCGAGGACGTGGACTACCTGCGCCGCGTGAGCCGCGGCGGCCGGTTCCGGATGCTCGGGCAGGGCCGCATCGTGCTGGACATGCGCCGGTTTCACCGCGAAGGCCGGCTGAAGCTCCTGGGAAAGATGGCCTACGGCACCTTCGCACAGTTCTTCAACCCCAAGTTGGCCAAGCCGCCGTTCGAATACAGCGCCAACGTTGCGGCCAGCGACTCAGGTTCGGCGCCCTCAGGGCGGAAGGCGCCCCGGGTGCAGGCCGATTCCTATGTCGTCACTGGCCGGCGCCCCCGCGTGATCCCGGCAGAACCCGCGAGTGCCAGCCATTTCTTCAAGCGCCCGATCGGATCCACGGATCTCGCGGCGCTGATGCAGGAACGCGGCGCGCACATCACGCCCTATTGTCTGGACGACCGGCGGCGCCGTTTGCTGTTGGTGGAAGTCGAGCAAGGCGTCGATCTGCTCGACGCAGATCCCTTTTTTTACGAAGCCCAACGTGACCATGCCGTGCGGCTCCATGCCCTCGCCTACAGCGACGTGCCTCGGCTGGCCGATCTCCTCATGCCGACGGCCACGGCGCCCGCTCCGGTCTTCCTGCACAGCACGGGCCGTTGCGGCTCCACCCTGCTCAGCCAGTTGCTGGCAAGCACGGGTACGCTGCAATCGGTGTCGGAACCCGATTTCTACAGCCAGGCCACCATCCTGTCGCGTCTCGCCGGCGGGCAGCGCGATCGCGAATTGCGCCGGCTGATGGACGGCTGTACCCGCTTGCTCGGCCATGCCCTGCGCTGCCGCGATCCCGCCGCAGGGCGCCCGCTCATCAAGCTGCGCAGCTGGTGCCTTCCCGCCGCCCCGCTGTTCGAGCCCCTTTCCGGCCGCTGGCACAACGTCTTTCTCTATCGCGATCCCCTGCCCACGGTCAATTCGTTCCTGAACGCCTATTTTTCGGCGCGGCAATACCGCCTCTGGCGGCGTTGGCGCCTGGATCGCCTGCTGCTGTCCGCCTTGGGCGCCTTTCCCCCGACGCGCGCGGCGCTGGCGGCCACCGTCCCGCTGTTCGAGGACCCCGCGTTCCGCGACGACGGACGTCGCGGGGCCGCGCAATACTTCACGCTGCAATGGCTGTCCCACATGCAGGACAGCCTGCGGCTGCAACAGCAACAGCCGGGCTTTTTCAGCGCCCGGATCCGCTATGAAGACCTGATGAGTCGCCCGGCCGACGTCCTTCGTGAACTGATGGGCGCCCTGGGCGAGACCGTCCCGGCGCTCTCGGACGCGGCCATCGCCGGTCTCCTCAGACACGACTCGCAGCAGGGCTCGCGCATGCAAAGCAAGGGGGAATACCTGCTTTCGGCAGAGATCGAGCAGGTCGTGGGCGCGCTGCTGGCCGCGCATCCCGCGGGCCGCGCCATGTCGAACCCGCCGCACGCGAGCGCGGAAGGGCGCCTTGATGCGCAAGCCATCGCCGACTGAGTCCGCGGTGGAAGCCGGGACCGGGATGAACCCCCGCTGGTCCGGACCGATCCGCTTCCTCACGCTGATGGCCGTCATTGCCGGCCTGGCTCTGTTGTCGCGCTCCCTTCCCTTCGAGTTCGGCTTCAGCCGCGACGGCTTGCGTGAACTGGTCGATTTTCTGCGCGCCCAGAGCCGGGAATGGGGCGTCCTCGGTCCGGTGGCAATCGTCGTCTTCGGCGTCGCCGGCGTCCTGCTCAACGTGCCCACCGTGCTGGTCCTGATTGCCGTTTCCCTCATCTATGGCCCCGTGATCACCATCGTCTTGACCGTTGTCTACTGGACCATCGCCTGCTATGGCCTCTACTTCATCGGCCAGCGTCTGGGTCAGGCGTTCGTCGCGCGCTGTTTCAGCCTGCTGCCGAAACAGGCCGCCGAACGCATCAACGGCAACGGGTTTCGAACCGTGCTCTATTTGCGGCTGATGATGTTTGCCGTGCCGCCGCTCAACTGGGCGCTGGCGACGCTGGACGTCTCGCGCGAGGGCTACGTGCTGGCGTCGGTGGTCGGCGGACTGCCCCACATCATCCTGTGGAGCGTGCTCGGGCCGCGGGCGATCCAGCGCATGCTCGATGCGCAGCCCGGGTGGTGGCATGCACCCGAGATCCTCGTGTTGGCGCTGTCGGGCATGGTCATGACCGCGCTGGTGCGCCGGCTTCTTCCACCTGCCTGATTGGAGATCGCATGAACCGCATCCCTGCCGTCGTGATCCTGATATGGACGCTGAGTTTGGGCGCGGCCGTTGCCGGCCCTCTGGACCGGAACCGCGCCGAATGTCCGCAGACGCCGCCGGCCCAAGCCCCGCAAGGCTTCATGTGGGGGATGACCGCCTACCACATTCCGCTGCCGGACTATGAGCTCTACCCCGACGATTTTGCGGTCATGGCGGCCAACGGGGTGCGCTGGATCCGGGTGGACTACGCCTGGAAACGCATCGAGCCGGCGCCCGGCGCGCCCTTTGATTTCAGCTACTTCGACATGGTTACCGAAGAAGCCGCGCGCAACGGCATCCAGATCATCGCCCAGATCGGCAACGGCTATAATCGCGAACGGGCCGTCGCGCCGGAATGGACCGCAAAACTCTCGACCGGAGAGTATCTGGACGCTCTGGACCGCTATGCCCGCGCCGTCGTCGACCGTTACAAAGCGACCGTCCACCACTGGTCGCTGGAGAACGAACTGAACCTGGACTACCAACACGTCCTCTCGCGTCAGCGGGCCCACGGCTGGTCGCCGGTGGCCGAGGCGCGCATCATCCACACCCTGAACGAGGCCGTGAAGCAGACCGATCCGGGCGCCACCACGGTGCTGTCCGTCGTCACGGTTCCCGGCTACCAGCTCTTCATCAAGGAGATGGCGCTGATCGCGGACTACGACATCGTCGGCCTGCACATGTATCCGGCCGTGGTCCAGCCGGTGACGGAGGGCTTCGCCGACGACGTCTGCCGCGCGGTGCAGAATTCACGGAACGCCAGCGGCGGCAAGCCGGTCATCTTCCTCGAAACCGGCTTCA
Source organism: Pseudomonadota bacterium (assembly GCA_002862965.1). Lineage (GTDB taxonomy): Bacteria > Pseudomonadota > Gammaproteobacteria > UBA5335 > UBA5335 > Macondimonas. The sequence goes on along the minus strand of PKCW01000220.1, from coordinate 494 downwards.
AGTCGGACGGCGGCGAGGGCCATACGCTCGAAACCCAGCGTGTCTTTCTGCGCAACATGGCCGAATACGTACCAGTGTTCACTTTAGCAGTGCTTGTTTCGTTCTGAAAACAATAGCTCGGACAAGTGCTTTGGAGGCCACAGAGCTTGGAGAGCTCAAAGGTCGACTCGTGAAGTTGAGCGCTTCCACCTAGGCCCTTACTGATCCCTTTCGGAGTGCCCTACCTGTGTCTGCAAAACAAAACATCCATTTGAAGAGCGATGATACAGCAGCATCCAATGTGGAGGTGACTGCCATCGAAGGCGATGAAGTTGTTCATGAATCAGGCGCGTAAAACTACGGACGCTGATGTGCTTGATTCTATCCGTAAGGCAGGACGTTTGCTACACAGCACCGCAACAGATGAAAATTACACATTCCAACAGCCGTAACTCGAGCTTGCTATTTCCTTCACAAAGAGAATCATCCTTGCATGCCTGATCAAAGCTTACGGA
>PKCW01000069.1 GCA_002862965.1 Pseudomonadota bacterium | reverse complement strand
ACGTTTTTCGTCTTAGCCTTGCCTACACGTTTTTCGTCTTAGCCTTGCCTAGGAGTTTTTCGTCTTAGCCTTGCCCTGCAGCCTGTGCATGTTTGACGGGTCGCATCAGTCCCAGCGGATTTTTGCACACCTGGACCAAGTTTCGGACACTGCACAGTTGGTGGGTTGTCGCGACATCGGCAATTGTACGAGTGATCGCTGTCAACATACGGAAGGTGGGTCACGACGGACTGCGAAGGCCCAGTTCGTAAGACCAAGGGAAGACATGCGTAGAGGCCAAACTCCAGAAATGCTTCGCCCCGTAGCGTATCATCGCAATGTAGTATTGAAGCCTCTTATGCTTGGGGGCTTGGTCCGATCCGAGCTCGCTGATGAGCTCCATCGCGCGAATCTTGGGGGCGCCGGTGAGGGTTCCCGCCGGGAAGGCCGAGGCGTACAGGTCGAGCGCGTCGAACTCGGGCCGCAGCACGCCCTGTTCATCCATCTGACGCTGGTGCCTTACATTCCCGCCTCGGGCGAGATCAAGACCAAGCCGACCCAGCACTCCGCGAAGGAGTTGCGCTCCATCGGCATTCAGCCGGACATCCTGATCTGCCGCGCCGATCGCGCCTTGCCGCCTGACGAGCGGCGCAAGATCGCCCTGTTTACCAATGTCCCGGAACGTGCCGTCATCTCGGCGGTCGACGTGGACAACATCTACAAGATTCCCGAACTGCTGCACGATCAGTCGCTGGACGAGATCGTGGCCCAGCGTTTCGGGCTCGAACTCCCGCCGGCCGATCTGGGCGATTGGCGCGCCGTCGTGGACGCCAGCCAATCGCAGGATGGCGAAGCCACGATCGGTGTGGTCGGGAAGTATGTCGATCTGTCGGATGCCTATCTGTCCCTGAATGAATCCCTGCGCCATGCGGGCATACATACCCTCACGCGCGTGACCGTGCGTTACATCGATTCGGAACGGTTGGAAACCGAAGGGACCGCTTTGCTGAAGGGGCTGGACGCCATCCTGGTGCCCGGCGGCTTCGGCCGGCGCGGCATCGAGGGCAAGATCGCCGCGGTGCGGTACGCGCGTGAGCAGGGCGTGCCTTACCTCGGCATCTGCCTGGGGATGCAGGTGGCCGTGATCGAACTGGCGCGCCACCTCGCCGGCCTGACCGAGGCCCACAGCACCGAGTTCAATCCCGCCACGCCGGATCCGGTGATCGCGCTCATCACCGAGTGGCAGCAGAGTGACGGCAGCGTGCTGCAGCGCAGCGGCCGCGAGGATCTGGGTGGGACCATGCGTCTGGGCGGTCAGCCCTGCCGCCTCGTGCCGGATTCCCTGGCCCGGCGGCTCTACGGCAAGGAATTGATCATCGAGCGCCATCGCCACCGCTATGAGTTCAACAATCGCTATCGGCCGGTTCTGGAAGGCCATGGCATGCGCATCTCCGGCTGGTCTGCCGACGGCCGTCTGGTGGAGATCGTCGAGTTGCCGGATCATCCCTGGTTTCTCGGTTGCCAGTTTCACCCCGAATTCACCTCCACGCCCCGCGACGGCCATCCGCTGTTTTCCGGCTTCATCCGCGCCGCCCGCGGCTTTCGCGAGCGCCGGCTCGGAGAGGCCGTTTCCGCATGAGGCTGGGTGGCTTCGAAGTCGGGATCGACCGCCCGCTGTTTCTGATCGCCGGTCCCTGCGTCATCGAATCGCGTCAGTTGCAGATCGACACGGCCGGTACTCTCAAGGAAATTACCGGCCGGCTCGGTGTCCCCTTCATCTTCAAGTCCAGCTTCGACAAAGCCAACCGATCCTCGGCGGGCAGTTTCCGGGGGCCCGGCATCGAGGAAGGACTGCGGGTGCTGGAGGCCGTCCGGCGCGAGATCGGCGTGCCGGTGCTGACCGACGTGCACGAATACACGCCGCTCGATGAGGTCGCGGCCGTGGTGGACGTGCTGCAGACGCCGGCTTTCCTGTGCCGCCAGACCGATTTCATCCAGAACGTCGCGCGCCAGGGCTTGCCGGTCAACATCAAGAAAGGCCAGTTTCTCGCGCCCTGGGACATGGAAAACGTGGTCGCGAAGGCGCGTGCCGTCGGCAACGACCGGATCATGGTCTGCGAACGCGGGGTGAGTTTCGGCTATAACAATCTGGTCTCCGACATGCGCGCCCTGGCGGTGATGCGCGCAACCGGCTGTCCGGTCGTGTTCGACGCCACCCATTCGGTGCAATTGCCCGGCGGACAGGGCGATCGTTCCGGTGGTCAGCGCGAATTCGTTCCGGTGCTGGCGCGGGCGGCGGTCGCGGCGGGGGTCGCCGGGGTCTTCATGGAAACCCATCCGGATCCAGCCCAGGCACTGTCGGACGGGCCCAATGCCTGGCCGCTCGATCGCATGGCGGAGCTGCTGGAGACGCTGGTCGAGCTCGACCGGCTCGTCAAGTCCCGCCCCTGGCCGGAATCGGCCTGGCTGGATCGCTGATTTGATTTTCTCGCCCCGGCGCTGGCCGGGTCCATTCCTCTTTCGGAGCGCGCAACATGGCAAAGATCACGGCGATTGAAGGTCTGGAAATCCTGGATTCGCGCGGCAACCCCACGGTCGAGGCCACGGTCCGTCTGGCCGACGGCAGTGTCGGCCGCGCCGGCGTGCCTTCCGGCGCCTCCACCGGCTCGCGCGAGGCGGTGGAACTGCGCGACGGCGACAAGGGTCGCTACCTGGGCAAGGGCGTGCGCAAGGCGGTGGCGAACGTCAACGGGGAGATCCGCGGGGCGCTGCTCGGTCGGGACGCACAGGATCACGATGCCCTGGATCAGATGATGATTGCGCTGGACGGAACCGAGAACAAATCGCGTCTCGGCGCCAATGCCATCCTGGCGGTCTCGCTGGCCACGGCGAAGGCCGCCGCCGCCGAGTCCGGCAAGCCGCTCTATGCCTATCTGGGCGGCGCGGGCGCGGTGGGGATGCCGGTGCCCATGATGAACATCATCAATGGCGGCGCGCACGCCGACAACAACGTCGATCTGCAGGAGTTCATGATCCTGCCGGTGGGCGCTCCCAGCTTTGCCGAAGCCCTGCGCTACGGAACCGAGGTGTTCCATCACCTCAAGCAGGTGCTGCATGCGCGCGGGCTGGCCACGGCGGTGGGTGACGAGGGCGGCTTCGCGCCCAATCTGGGGTCGAACGAAGAAGCGCTGCAGACCATCCTCGAGGCCATCGAGCGGGCGGGTTACACGCCCGGCAAGGACATCTATCTGGGGCTCGATGTCGCCAGCAGTGAGTTCTATCGGGACGGGCGTTATCACCTGGAAGGGGAAGGCAAGTCATTCGATGCCGCCGGCTTCGGCGATTATCTGGGCGGACTGGTCGAGCGCTACCCCATCCTCTCGATCGAGGACGGCATGGCCGAGGGCGACTGGGAGGGCTGGGCGCTGCTGACCCAGCGGCTGGGCGATAAGGTGCAACTGGTCGGCGACGACCTGTTCGTCACCAACACGGCCATTCTCAGCGAGGGCATCGCCAAGCACATCGCCAACTCGATCCTGATCAAACCCAACCAGATCGGCACCCTGGGCGAAACACTGGCGGCCATCCGCATGGCCACCGATGCCGGCTACACGGCCGTTGTGTCCCATCGTTCCGGCGAAACCGAGGACGACACCATCGCCGATCTGGCGGTGGCGACGACGGCGACGCAGATCAAGACCGGTTCGTTGTGCCGCAGCGACCGGGTGGCCAAGTACAACCGCCTGCTGCGCATCGAGGCCGAACTCGGTGATCGCGTCCGCTATCCCGGCATGGCAGCGTTCGGGACGCGGCTGAAACGCTGAGACGGAGAGACGGTGCCGCGCGCCCATTCACGGATGATTCGGTCGCGGGAGCAAGGCGCGTGAAGCGTCTCCTGATCGCGCTGTTGATGGCTTTGCTGGTGATCCTCCAGTACCAGCTCTGGGTGGCCCCCGACGGCCTGCGCCAGTGGGTGCGCCTGAGCCGTCTGGTCAGCGGTCAGCGCGAACAGAACGCGGCGCTGTCCGACCGCAACCAGGTTCTGGCCGCCGAGGTGCGGGATCTCAAGCAGGGCCTCGAAGCCGTGGAGGAACGGGCGCGGCGGGATCTGGGCATGGTCGGGGCCGGCGAGACCTTCTATCAGTTCGTGCATGAACCCGACGACAAGCATGATGCGCGCCGCTGAAAGGCCCGGTGCCTGGGCAGTGGTCCCTGCCGCCGGGCAGGGCCTGCGCATGGGGGCCTCGGCGCCGAAGCAGTATCTCGATCTGCTCGGAAGGCCGGTGCTCGTCTGGAGTCTGCAGACGCTGTGCGACGACGCGCGCATTCGGGGGATCGTGCTCGTGATCGGTCCGGAGGACCGTCGCGCGCAGGCGCTGGTCGAATCGATTCGGCCGACCGTCAAGCTTGCCGTCGGGGGCGCCGAGCGGCAGGATTCCGTTCGCGCCGGCCTCGCCGCGCTGGCCGATCAGGCGGACCCCGAGGACTGGGTGCTCGTGCACGATGCCGCGCGGCCCTGCTTTCATCGCGCGGATCTCGACCGCCTGTTCGAACGGGCCGCTGATCCGGCGTTTGCCGGCGGTGTGCTCGCGGCGCCGGTGGCCGACACCTTGAAGCGGGCCGATGCCGACGGCCGCGTGACCGGAACGGTGTCGCGTGCGGGGCTGTGGCGCGCGCTGACGCCGCAGATGTTTCGCTTCCGGGCGCTGTCGCAAGCGCTCGCGGCGGCCGCGCAGGCGGGCATCACCGTCACCGACGAGGCGCAGGCCATGGAGCGCATGGGGCATCCCGTGGCGGTGATTCCCGGGCGCGCCGACAATCTCAAGATCACCCATCCCGACGACCTCGCGCTGGCGCAGGCCATCCTCGCCGCCCATGGCGCTGTGGGTCCTTGCTGACGCTTTCCGGAGCCTTCATGCGTATCGGTCATGGTTTCGACGTCCATGCCTTCGGTCCCGGTGACGCCGTGATGCTCGGCGGGGTTCGCATTGCCCACGATCAGGGCCTGGTCGCCCACTCCGACGGCGACGTCGTGCTCCATGCGCTGTGTGACGCACTGCTGGGCGCCGCCGGTCTGGGCGACATCGGCCGCCATTTTCCCGACACCGATCCCCGTT
>PKCW01000048.1 GCA_002862965.1 Pseudomonadota bacterium | reverse complement strand
CGGCGCTGGTTCAGCCTGCCCAACCTGCTCTGGCTGATGCCGGTGCCCATCCTCACCGCCGGCGTCGCCTGGATGCTGTGGCGCGCCCTGCGCCGGCAGGCGAGCCGGGCGCCGTTCGTGCTCACCATCACGCTGTTCGCGCTCGGCGCATTCGGCCTGGCCGTGAGCCTGTGGCCCTACACCGTGCCACGGGCGTACACGCTCTGGGAGACCGCCGCCCCGCCCGAGTCGCAGGGTTTCCTGCTGATCGGCGCCCTGCCCCTGCTGCCGCTGATTCTGGGGTACACGGCGTACAACTACTGGGTCTTCCGCGGCAAGGTCCGCCCCGGCGCCGGCTATCACTGAGGGGCGGCTTTCCATGAAGCGGGACATGGATTTGGTGCGCAAGATCCTACTGGAGGCGAGCGCGCGCGAAGGGGCCTGTATGGGCAAGAACCCGACGATCGAAGGGTACTCTGATGATCAGGTCGCCCATCACGTTTGCCTGATGCAACAGGGCGGGCTCGTCGAGGCAGCGGCGTGGCGTCCGTTGGATGGCTCGCCGCCGACCGCGATCCTGACCCGCGTGACGTGGGCGGGACACGATTTCCTGGATGCCGCCCGGAGCGAGACCGTCTGGAATCAAGCCCGAGCGAAAGCCGGCGCCGCCGGCGTCGAGCTGTCCTTCGCCACGCTCAAGGAACTGCTGGTGGCAACGGCGAAGGGGCTGCTCGGCCTGCCCTGAGACGACGCCCCTGCGCGCCCGCGCGAGCGGCTAGGCGCGTGTCAGGCGCTGGCGGCGGGTTTCGAACAGCACGACGCCGGCAGCGACCGACACGTTCAGGCTTTCGGCCGCGGCGTCCAGCGGGATGGTGACCCGCAGGTCGCAGGCTTCCTGCGTCAGGCGCCGCAGACCGCTGCCTTCCGCGCCGAGCACCCACACCAGCGGCCCGGACAGATCGGCCTGATAAAGGCTCTGGCTGGCATGGGCATCGGCGCCGAGGATGCGGAAACCGGCGTCCCCGAGCATGCGCAGCGTCCGCGCCAGATTGGTGACCTGGAACAGCGGCACATGCTCGACCGCGCCGACCGCCACCTTGCGCACCACCGGCGTCAGACCGGCGGCGCGGTCGACCGGGACGATCACCCCCTGCGCGCCGACGGCCCACGCCGTGCGCAGACAGGCGCCGAGGTTGTGCGGATCCTGCACGCCGTCGAGCGCCAGCAGAAGGGAATCGGCGTCCCAGGCGCCGAGACGCGCTTTCAGATCCGCTTCGCCGAGGCGCTCCGCCGGCAAGGCCCAGGCGGCCAGACCCTGATGGCGCTGTCCCGGAAGGCGCGCGTCGAGATCGCGCCGCGCCATCGCGGTCACGGCGATCCCGCTGCGCGCAGCCAGTTCGATCAGCGTCGCGACCCGGTCCTCGCGGCGGTTGTCCTGGACCCAGACCACCTGCACGCGGCCGGGTTCGGTTTCCAGCAACGCGGTCACGGCGTGCAGGCCGAACACGGGCTCGGTGCCCGGCGGCGTCCCGGTGACCGGCGCCGCCGGCCCCGCCTCAGTCCTTGGTCTTGGCTTTGGCCTTGCGCCGCTTGCGGGGCCTCCGGCGTTTGCCCTTGTCGGCTTCGTCGCCGCGCTGGGCCGGGGCTTCGTCCGGCTTCGGGACGGCTGGGTCGCCGGGGCGGGCGTCGGCGCGGCTGGTTTTCGGGCCGCTTTCCGCCGGGGCGGGTTCGAAGTCGATTTTGCGTTCATCGAGGTTCACATTGATCAGGCGCACCCGCAGCCGGTCTCCGAGACGGTAGACATGGCCGGAGCGCTCGCCGCGCAGGCGATGGTGGATGGGATCGTGCTGGTAGTAGTCGTTGGACAGCGAGGTGACGTGCACCAGTCCCTCGACGTAGACCTCCTCCAGCAACACGAACAGGCCGAAGCCGGTGACGGCGTTGATGCGCCCCTCGAAGATCTCGCCGACGCGCTCGAGCATGAACTCGCACTTGAGCCAGTCGACCACATCACGCGTCGCCTCGTCCGCGCGCCGTTCGGTGAGGGAGCATTGCTCGGCGATGCGTTCGAGCTGGGCGGGGCTGAGCGGATAGTTCTCGGCCGTCCCGCCGCGCAGCACATGGCGGATGCCGCGATGCACGACGAGGTCCGGATAGCGGCGGATGGGCGAGGTGAAGTGGGTATAGGCGGCCAGCGCCAGTCCGAAGTGGCCGTCGTTGGACACGGTGTATTCGGCCCGGCTCAAGGAACGCAGCAGCACCGGTTCGATCAGGTGGCGGTCCTCCCGCGCCTCCAGCGCGGTGAGCACCTTCGCATAGTCCTGCGGCGCGGGTTTGTCACTGCCGCCCAGCGAGAGCCCGAAGCCGCCGAGAAACGCGCGCAGTTCCTCCAGGCGTTCGGAGGATGGCGGCGCATGCACGCGATAGAGCGCCGGGATGCGGTGCTCGCTGAGGAAGCGGGCCGCCGCCACGTTGGCGGCGATCATGCACTCCTCGATCATGCGGTGGGCGTCATGCCGCAGGAAGGGCTTGATGCGCGCGATCTTGCGGTCGGGCCCGAACTCGATCACCGTCTCGGCGCTGCCGAAATCGAGCGCGCCGCGACGTTCCCGCGCCGCACGCAAGCGCTGGTAGAGGCCGATCAGATCGTCGAGATGATCCACCAGGTCCTTGAGCCGTTCGCGCGCAGCCCCGTCGCGCTCGATCGCCACCTGCGCGAATTCGTCGTAGGTGAGGCGCTGCGCCGAGCGCATCACGCCTTCGAAGAACCGGAACCGCCGGATCTCGCCGTCGGGATCGATCTCCAGCGCGCAGACCATGCACAGCCGGTCCACCTTGGGATTGATGGAGCACAGGCCGTTGGACAGCACTTCCGGCAGCATGGGCACGACCTGCTGCGGGAAGTACACCGAGTTGCCGCGCTCGGCCGCCTCGGTGTCCAGCGCATCCCCAGGCGCCACGTAGTGCCCGACATCGGCGATGGCGACCAGCAGCCGCCAGCCGCCCTGCTCATCGGGCTCGCAGTAGACGGCATCATCGAAATCGCGCGCATCGGCGCCGTCCACGGTCACCAGCGGAATGCCGCGCAGATCGACGCGGCCGGCCTTGTCGCGATTTTCCACGCGCGCGCCGAAGCGGGTGCAGGCCGCTTCCACCGCATCGGGCCAGCGCGCGGGAACGCCGTAGCTGCGGATGGCGATCTCGATTTCCATGCCCGGCGCCATGTGCTCGCCCAGCACCTCGCGGATCCGGCCCAGCGGCGGGCCGCGCTTGCTCGGCGGCTCGACGATGTCGGCCACCACGATCTGGTTGTCCTGCACCTCGCCCTGCCAGTCGGCGGGAATGACGATCTGGTGGGTGATGCGGGGATTCTCGGGCAGGACGAAGCCGACGCCGCGCTCGCGGTAGAAGCGACCCACCACCTGCTGGGTGTTGCGCTCCAGCACCTCGACCACCACGCCTTCCCGGCGGCCGCGGCGGTCCTCGCCGCGAATGCGCACCAGCACCCGGTCGCCGTGGAACAGTTCGCGCATCTGCCGCGCGGGGAGAAAGATGTCGTCGCCCGCGTCTTCCGGCACCAGGAAACCGAAGCCGTCGCGATGCGCGATGATGCGTCCGCGCACCAGGTGCATGCGGTCGATCAGGCCGTAGGCACCCTTGCGGTTGATGGCCAGCTCGCCGTCCCGGACCATGGCGGCCAGCCGCCGCTCCACACCTTCCAGGGCCTCGGCCCCCGTGATCGCCCCGCGCTCGACGATTGCTTCGCGACTGAGCGGTTCACCCGCCTCGGTCAGCAGCATCCGCAGGTATTCGCGGCTGGGCGCCGGCTGCGGATATTTCAGCCGCTCCTGTTCGTAGTGGGGATCGCGGGTTTGCCATTCAGCTTCAGCCATTCAGGATGTCCATGAAAAAAATATCGCCTCAAGGTCGCGCATTGTGCCCGTTGACAAGCGCTTTGGGGAGTCTTAAAGTTCGCAGCCCACGGGAATGGCGTCTCAGCCGCCACCCCGCCGGGCCGAGATGGCGAAATTGGTAGACGCGCTAGTTTCAGGTACTAGTGGGGGAAACCCCTTGGAGGTTCAAGTCCTCTTCTCGGCACCACCCTGATTTTAATGAAAAAAAGGCTTTCCGGACCGGAAAGCCTTTTTTCTTGCGCCTTCCCATCCCCCCGCTCAATCGAGCGGGTTGCGCAGGATGATGGTCTGGTTGCGATCCGGACCCGTCGACACCATGGCAATCGGCACACCCACGATCGCTTCGATGCGCCGCAGGTAATCGCGCGCCGCGTCCGGCAGTTCCGCAAGCGTGCGTGCGCCGACGGTGCTGGTACGCCAGCCCGGCATTTCCTCGTAGACCGGCTCGCAATCGGCGACGGCTTCGGCGCCGATGGGCAAGGACTCCATCCGCTCGCCGTCCACCCGATAGCCGACGGCGATGCGGATCGCGTCGAGTTCGTCCAGCACGTCCAGTTTGGTGATGCACAGCGTCGTCAGGCTGTTCATGACGACGCTGCGCCGCAGCGCCGGGGCGTCGAACCAGCCGCAGCGGCGCGGCCGGCCGGTGGTCGACCCGAATTCGTGGCCGCGCTGCGCCAGATGGGCGCCGTTGTCGTCCAGCAGCTCGGTCGGAAAGGGGCCGGCCCCCACGCGCGTGGTATAGGCCTTGACGATCCCCAGGATGTCGTCGAAAGAGGCCGGACCCACGCCCGAGCCGGTGGCTGCGCCGCCGGCGGTGGTGTTCGACGAGGTGACGTAGGGATAGGTCCCCATGTCGACGTCGAGCAGGGCGCCCTGGGCCCCCTCGAACAATACGTTGTGTCCATCCCGGTGCAGCCGGTCGATCTGGGCCGATACGTCGATCACCAGCGGCTTGAGGGTTTCTGCGGCGACCAGCAAGGACTCCAGCGTGGCCTGGAAATCGACCGTATCGGTCCTGAAATAGTGCTGCAGGACGAAATTGTGATAGTCGAGCAGTTCCCCGAGCTTGGCGGCCAGGCGCTCGCGGTGGAACAGGTCCCCGACCCGTACGCCGCGGCGCGCCACCTTGTCCTCATAGGCCGGGCCGATGCCGCGCTTGGTCGTGCCGATCTTGAGGCCCGCATTGGAGGTCTCGCGGAAATGGTCGAGCTCGCGATGCAGCGGCAGGATCAGCGTGGCGTTGTCGGCGAGGCGCAGGTTCTCGGGGGAAA
>PKCW01000026.1 GCA_002862965.1 Pseudomonadota bacterium | reverse complement strand
GTGGTGTCGTTGCCCGTGCTGGCCGATAGCCGGCGCATGCCGATGCCGGCCCGCGCCAGCGTCGGCGCCAGGCCCTCCAGCGCGGCCAGATCGCCGGTGTGCACGGCGAGTTCGAGCGCGCCGTCCTGATAGCGCAATTCATCCAGCCCGTAGCCCGGCAGGCCCGACAGGGGCTCGGAGAGGGCGCCCAGGAGATCGAGCAGCGGGTCGGCGCCGCTGCCCTGGCGCAGACGCGCGACCTGCTGGGCCATCTGCGCCGCCGGATCGACCACGCGGCGGGCGCCGGGAACCGCTTCGCGGTAGAGCTGCGCCATCTGTTCGGCGAGGCGTGCCCGTTCGGCCTCCAGCGCGGCGGCGTGGTAGGCCGGGATCGCTGCCGCGAGCGCGGCCCATAGACCCGCCACCGCCAGAGGCAACCGCCAGCGTTTCAGCAAGGCGTGCACGCCGTCCTCGCGCGCGCGTCCCGCCCGATCCAGGCCGAATGCGGACACCAGATCGGCAGACGGCGCCTGCCAGCCCGCGGCCGCCGCGACGCGGGACACCGCGACGTCGGGACAGGCGACGGCGAGGCGGTCGGCGAGGCGGTCGGCGAGCGCATCGTCATCGACGATCCAAAGCCGGCCGGGGCGCCCGGCCGCGTCGGCGAGCCCACGGCGTAACAGGGATTCGAGCACGGCCGCTTCGCATCCCCATCCGGACCAGCGTCCGGTGCGCACGCTGGCTTCCCCGCCCGGCCCCACCGCCACCGTCCAGCAGCCCGGCTCCCAGGCAAGCGCCAGACAGGCGGGCAACAGCGGCAGGTCCGCCAGCCCGGCCGCGACGAGTTGCCCGCGCCAGCGCGCGAGGTCCGCGCGCCCGGCGGCGACGACGGGCACCGCGCCGTCGCCCTGCTGCGGGCCGATGGTGAAGGCGTAGTCCTCGACCTCGCCGGGCAGCGATTCCTCCAGCGCAAAGGGCACGGCGCGCTCGAGCGCCGCCCGGCGTCGCGCCGGCACCTGCACGCGTTGCAGCAACAGCCGCGAGGTCGGCGCCAGCACACAGGCCGGCGCCGCCGCCGTGCGTGCCGTCGGCCCCGCCTCGCCGGCGGCCGGCAGCGGCTCCCCGCCGGGCCAGCCGGTCGGCGGCTCGGCCGCATCGACGCCGAGGTGAATCAGGCCATCACGCATCGGTTTCGATCCTCTGGCGCGCCCAGACGGAAACCCGCTGGCCATCGCGCCGCAATTGGGTGTGGTAACGCCGCGTGCCGCTCGAGGCGGTGATGCGGGAATCGAGTTCGAAATAGCCGCTGGCCGTGGTGACGAGCCCAGCATAGTCGGCCGGCGCGCCGGGTGCCGCCGCCAGCCAGTCCTGCACGCCGGCGAAGGGCCGCGCCTGCCGGCGGCGGGCCAGCGCCGCGCCACTCTGCCCGCCCGCCAGCAGTTCCAGCAGCAGCGGCGGCGCCGTGTTGACGTTGATCGCCGCAGGCTCCGGCAAGACCGTCACATACGGCGCCAGACGGCTGAGCGCGGCGCCGTCGACGCCAGCCACGAAGCGCAGCTCCTGCACCGAGGCGAGCGGCCCGTTGGCGGCGCGATAGGGCGGTTCGGCGCGCAGATAGAGCGCGTCCTCGCCGCCGCCGGGCAAGGCCAGGTTGTCCGCGTCGATCCAGTCGACGATGGCCTCGACGCGCACCGCCGGCAGGTCCAGCCGCTGCAGCAAGGCGCGGAACAACCGGATCGCCGGCGCATTGGGCTGACCCGCGACCACCAGCGCGTTGAGATTGAACCGCCCCTGCAGATCGGTGAGCGTGCCGGCCACCGCGCCGCCCTGCACCTCGGGCGCCAGCGCGGGAAGCGCCCAGATCTCGCCGGGGTGATCCACGGCGGGGCCGCGACCGTCGCGCCGCAGGACGGCGACCGCCCAGGCCTCGAGACTCGCCACATCCTGCGCTGCCCGCAGTTCCTCCAGCATCCCGGCGGTGCGCCCGCCGAAGGCATCGAGCCGCGCCAGCCAGCTCACCGCCAGCGCGGTTGCGAGCGCCGCCAGCAGCACCGCGCCCAGCAGCGCCACGCCCCGCTCCCCCGCGCGGTCCGCGCCGCTCACGGCAACACCCAGCGCCGTTCCAGCACGCCCCAGCCGGCGATGTCCCAGCGCAGCGCCAGAGCGCGCGGCAAGGCATCCGGGGCGGCGGCGGGCGGCGGCCAGTCGGCACGCCAGCGGCCTTCCTCGTCGAGCCAGGTCAGATCCGCCGCCCGCACGCCCGCGAACACGGTCGTGAACGCCGGCGCATCCCCCGGCGCAGCGTCCAGGACCGGACTCGCCGCGCGCTCCCAGCGTCCGTCCCGCAGGCGGTATTGCACGCGCAAGAGGTCGGCGCGCGGGAAATCCAGCGGATTGGGCACGCCCGCGCGCACCAGTTGCAGCGCGCCGGGTCGGGCCAGCAGGGGCGGCTCGGCGTCGCCGCGGGCGTCGCGCACGCTGCGCCGCGCGAGCTGCGTAAGGTCGCGCTCGAACAGCGCCTGCGCGCGCTGCAGCGCGGTCCAGCGCGCCTGCACCTCGGCGGCCGCCTCCTGGGCGCGCAGGGCGCCGCGCAGCCCCTGATAGGCCAGGGTGCCCAGCACGGCGAACACCATCAGCGCCACCAGCAGCTCCAGCAAGGTGAATCCGGCGGCGCGCCGCGTCATGGCCGGCCCAGGTGCACGACCCAGCGGCCGAGCACGTCGGCGGCGTCCGCATCGCGCGCCACCACGACCTCGGCCCGCCGCAGATCCGGATCGGCCACGGGCGTGATGCGCACCTGCCAGTACCAGCGCCGCCCCAGCATCGGCGCCTCACCGCGCCGTGTGCCGGGCGCCGGCCATTCCGGGGCCAGCCGCAGATCGGTGATCACGTTCTGGGCCACCCATGCCGCTTCGGTGCGGTCGCGCAGATGCCCGGTGTCCGACGCCGCGCGCCCGGCCGCACCCGCCAGCGCCGCCAGCGCCAGCGCCGTGACCAGCAGCGCGATCATGACTTCCAGCAAGGTGAACCCGGCGTGGCGGCGCATCGTCCTCAGGACCCCAGCGCCGCGCTGCGGATCTCGCCCCAGCCGGTGCCGCTCACGACGCGCCGCGCTCCGGCCTGTTCCAGTTCGATGCGAAAGGCACTCACCTCGCCGCTGCCGAGCAGATAGAGCTGCGGCAGCACGGCACCGGGACGGGCCTTGGGGAGCGCGCGGCCTTCGACCGCGGCGTGCCAGCGCAAGCCGGCCGGCCAGGCATGATCGGCGCACGGCGGGTCGGCCGGCACCTGCCACGCGCCGGCCCGGTAGACGAGAAAACCATAGCCCTGTGCGTTCAGCCGCAGGCCGAAATGCCGCGGACCGGCCACGGCGGCATCGAAGGCGCGCTCCAGGCACAGCGCCAGCCGATCGCTCTCGCGCGCGAGCACGCGCCCCGGATCGGGCCCCCGCGTGGACAGCAGGACCGCCGCGCTGACGATGCCGATGACGACCAGCACCACCATCAGCTCCACCAGCGTGAAGCCAGCCGCGCGCCGCATGCGCTAGTCCAGCGTCCAGCTCTGGATGTCGGCGCTGACGCCCTCGCCGCCGGGCTGGCCGTCGGCGCCCAGGCTGCTGATGTCGACCTCGCCGTGCACGCCCGGGCTGAGGTAGAGATAGGGCCGGCCCCAGGCGTCCTTGGGCATGCGTTCCAGATAGCCGCCCTTGCGGTAGGCCGGCGGCAGCGGTTCGATGGCCGGGGCTTCGACCAGCGCCTCGAGTCCCTGATCGGTGGTCGGATAGCGGTAGTTGTCCAGGCGGTAGAGATTGAGCGCGGTCTGCAACGCCCGGATGTCCTGCCGGGTCCGGGTCACCCGCGCCATGTCCGGGCGGTCCATGATGTTCGGCACGATGAGCGCCGCGAGGATGCCCAGGATGACCACCACCACCATGATCTCGATGAGGGTGAAGCCCGCCGTGCGCTTGCGCTTGTCCATGATCGCTCCCTAGGCCATGAGTTGATTCAGGTCGAAGATCGGCAAGAGGATCGCCAGCACGATGACCAGCACGATCCCGCCCATGAGCAGGATGAGCATCGGCTCGAGCACCCGCACGGCAGCGGTGATCCAGGCTTCCTGATCCTGTTCGAGCTGCTGCGCCGCCCGCTCCAGCATCTCGCCCAGGCGCCCGCTGCCCTCCCCGCTGGCGATCAGGTGCAGGGTCATGGGCGGGATGCGACCGGTCCGCTGCAGGCTGGCGAACACCGTGGAGCCCTCGCGCACCCGCTCGGCCGCCGCCAGCGCCGCCTCGCGCAAGGGCAGGCGCAACAGCACCGCCGCGGCGATGCGCAGGGCCTCCACCACGGGCACGCCGCTGCTCACCAAGAGGCCGAAAGTGCGCGTGAAATGGGCGATGTCGTTGCCGGCCAGCATGCTGCCGAGCAGCGGCAGGCGCAGCAGCATCTGTTCGAACCGGCGCCGGAAACCCGCGCGGCGCAGGGCGCGCAGCAGCGCCACGAGCCCCAGCGCGCCGATGGTCAGCAGCGCGAGTCCCCAGTCGCGCAGAAAGGCGCTGAGGGTGATGAGCGCGCGCGTCAGCCAGGGCAGGGGCCGGCCCAGGCCGGTGAACACCTGCACCACCTCGGGCACCACGAACACCAGCATGGCGACGACGATGCCCACCGACACCACGCTCAGCAGCGCGGGGTAGATCAGCGCGGCGGTCACGCTGCGGCGCAGCCGGTCGCGATTCTCGGTGTGCTCGGCGAGCCGCTCCAGCACGGCGTCGAGGTGGCCGGTCTGCTCGCCCGCCGCGACGGTGGCGACGTAATCGGCCGGGAAGGTCCCCGCGAAGCGGTGCATGGCGCCGGCCAACGGCTGGCCCTCGCTCACCTGCGCATGCAGGGCGAGCAGAATGGCGCGCGGGGCCCGCTTGGGCGTCTGCGCTGCCACCGCCTGCAGGGCTTCGGCCAGGGGCACGCCGGCGCGCAGCAGGGTGGCGATCTGGCGGGTCATGAGCGCCAGCGCCCGCACCCCGACCCGGCCCGCGCGCCGCCGGCCACGCCGCTCGGCGGCCTCGGCGACGGGCGTGACGTCGAGCGGCGTCAGTCCCTGTTCGCGCAGCCGCGCCCGCACCTGGCGCGGATGATCGCCTTCCTGCACGCCGCGGTGATGCCGGCCGCGCGCGTCGATGGCTTCGAAGTGGAACGCCGCCACGGCTCAGTCCTGCCGGCTCACGCGCAGCACTTCGTCGAGCGTGGTGATGCCGGCGCGCACCTTGGCGAGCCCCGCCTCGCGCAGG
>PKCW01000189.1 GCA_002862965.1 Pseudomonadota bacterium | reverse complement strand
TTGGCCCGCACATAGGCGTCGTTGGTGGTGGGGAAGTGTTCGCGATGCTGGCCATAGGCGTGGATGCCTACCGCGGCTCCGGCGACGGCAGCAATGCCAAGGATTGCCCAAAGAATGCGCATGGTCGGATCGTCCTCTCTATTCGGAATGGCGGCCATCCCTGAAAACCGCCGGAAGCGACTTGTTACCGGAAAAAATGTGCTCGACCGTCAATGCATGGCAGAAAGATCGAGCCCCTTGCCACTGTCGCGCATCAGCAACACCAGCGGGCACAGTGCCAGCATGGCCACGGTGATGAACCAGAAATCGTTGACGAAGGCCACCATGGTGGACTGCTTGCCGAGTTCGGCCGCCAGCGCATAGGGCGCCAGCGGATGGTCCATGGTCATGCCGCGGCTGGCCAGGAACTCGTGCATGGCGGGGTTGTAGGGGTTGAGATGCCCCCCCAACTGATTCCACTGCACCTGGGTGGTGCGGGAAAGAATGGTGGTGACGATCGAGATACCGATCGAACTGCCGATCGTGCGGGCGAGATTGAAGATCGTCGATCCCTGGTCGGAAGTGCCCTCGGGGATGGTGTCGAATGCGATCGTCGCCAGCGGCACGAAGACCATGCCCAGACCCACCCCCTGGATCATGCCGGGCACCACTGCCCACCAGGGGCTGATGAAGAGGTTGTAGTGACTCATCATCCACGACCCGCCGGCCATGATGACGATCCCCAGGGCGACCAGGGTCCGCGCGCCGATGCGCTGGATGTTGGGCGCGACGACGGCCATGGTCACTGCATTGCACAGCGCCCGTGGCGCCATGATGAGGCCCGTCGTCGAAGACGGGTAGCCCAGCAGCTCCTGCAGCAGGATCGGCTGCAGCACGATGGTGCCGAACAGGCCGAGGCCGAAGCACATCATCAGGAACGAGGCCGTGGCGAGGTTGCGGTCGCGCAGGAGGTTGAGCTGCAGCACCGAGTCCGGGCGGTTCCAGGCCCGCATGCAGAACACCGCCAGCGTGACGGCAGCCAGCACGGTGCCGTAAACGATCACGTTCGACTCGAACCAGTTTTCGTGGTTGCCCTGATCGAGCACGTACTGCAACGCGCCGATGCCGACGACCATGCAGAAGGCGCCGAACAGATCGATGCGATCGCGCCGGTGCTCGGTATCGGGCAGCACGGCCCAGGCCAGCAGGATATTGACGATGCCGACCGGCAGGTTGATGTAGAACACCCAGCGCCAGTCCCAGTGCTCGGTGATGTAGCCGCCCAGGGTCGGGCCCAGCGCCGGCGCCATGAGCACGCCGATGCCGAAGATGGCCATGGCCTTGCCGCGTTCGTTGGCCGGGAAGGTGTCGAGCAGGGTCGACTGGGAGAGCGGGATGACGGGCGCGCCGAAAATGCCCTGCAGGATGCGGAAGATCACCATCTCGGTAAGGGTGGCGGCCTGCCCGCAGAGCCCGGAGCTGATCACGAAGCCGACGACGCTGACCAGGATCACGTTGCGGCGGCCGAAGCGGTTCGCAAGATAGCCGCTGAGGGGAATCATCACCGCTTCGGCAACGATGTAGGACGTCAGCACCCAGGTGATCTGTTCGGAGGTCGCCCCCAGCGAGCCCATCATGTGCGGCAGGCTGACGTTGACGATGGTCATGTCGAGAATGACCATCAGGGTGCCGAGCATCACGGCGACCGTGACGGGCCAGGGAGAAGCGCTGCCCCGCGCAGGGGTGGCGGTCACTGCGTCCATTGCTGTAACTCGCTGCGATTTCGTGGGCGGCCGGCCAGTCGGGGGACTGTAATCAAGCCGCAAAGTTGGCCGGCATTGTAGGCGCGTTAGCAGCTTACGCCAATAGGCCGGTTGCCGGAGGGGTCAAGCGACGATGCGCAGCGAGAAATCCACGGCCTGCACGTGCTTGGTCAGGCTGCCGACGGAAATACGGTCGACGCCGGTTGCGGCGATCTGGGCCACCGTATCGAGCGCGATCCCGCCCGAAGCCTCCAGTTCGGTCGTGGCGCCGCGCTGATCGCGCAGGGCCACGGCCCGGATGAGCTGGGCGAGGTCGAAATTGTCGAGCAGCACCGACCGGACATCGAGTCCGAGCGCTTCGTCGAGTTGCTCGCGCGTCTCGACCTCGACCTGCAGCGGCAGCTCCGGATGGCACCGGCGCGCGGCCAGAACCGCAGCCGTCAAGCTGCCGGCGGCTGCAATGTGGTTTTCCTTGATCAGCATGGCATCGAACAGGCCCATGCGCTGGTTGCCGCCGCCGCCGCAGCGCACGGCGTATTTTTGCGCGGCCCGCAGGCCCGGCAGGGTCTTGCGGGTGTCGAAGATCCGCGCCCGACTGCCGGCCACGGCGTCGACGTAGCGGCGCGTGAGGGTGGCCGTGCCCGAGAGCGTCTGCAGGAAATTCAGCGCCGTCCGTTCACCGGTCAAAATCGCCGGCGCGCTCCCCTCGATCTCGCAGACCGTCTGCCCGGGCGTCAGCGCCTCGCCGTCGCCCGCATGCCAGCGCACGTGAACCCCCGCGTCGAGCGCGCGATAGACCGCATCGAACCAGGGCCGACCACAGAGGACCGCCGCCTCGCGGCAGATGAGCCGAGCCCGCGCCGGTCGGTCGGGAACGAGGTGTGCGGTGGCATCGCCGGCGCCCACGTCCTCGGCCAAGGCCGCGCGCACCGCAGCCAGGATGAGAGGTTCTTCGGGTGGACAGACCGGCTGGGACATGGCGCAGGAACCGTTCTCCGTGGACGAAGCGGCAGTCTAGCGGCCGGCATCGGCGCAGGCGAGTCTCGATCGACCCCCCGCGGCTGTTAGACTGACGCGGCACGCCCGAGGATGAGGAGACGGCTCATGAGCGGACAGGCCCGACCCCACAGCCATCTGCTGGGCGACATCGGCGGCACCCACACGCGGCTCACGCTGTATCAGGGCGGACGGCAGGGCGCCATCGGTCGCTATCGCAACCGCGAGTTCCCCGATCTCACGGCCATCGTGCGTCATCATCTGGCGAGCCAGCCTCTGCCGGCGCCTCACAGCGCGATCCTGGCCGTTGCCGGACCGACCGAACGGGACGGGTCCGTGACGCTCACCAACCGCGGCTGGCGTCTCGAACCCGGCGCGCTGGCCGCCGCGCTCGATCTGGATGCCGTGCGCCTCGTCAACGATTTCACCGCGCAGGCATTGGGCATTCCCCATGTGACCGCGGACGAGCGGACGGTCCTGAACGCGGGCGAACCCTGGCCGCACGCGCCGCTGGCCGTGATCGGCCCCGGTACGGGGCTGGGCGTATCCGGGCTCCTGCCGCACGAAACCGGCTGGCTGGCGCTGGCGGGCGAAGGCGGGCATGTCACGCTGGCGCCCGCGGACGCGCGCGAGAGCGCCTTGCTCGATGCCTTGAGGCGTCAATGGGGCCACGTCTCGGCCGAGCGGGTGGTCAGCGGCCCGGGGCTCCTCGCGCTCTACAACCATCTGGCTGCGGACGCAGGCGCGCCCGCGCTCTCGGCACCGCCGGAAATCACCCTGCGCGCCGGCCGGGAAGCCCTCGCCGACGAGGCCCTGGGCTATTTCCTTGCGTTCCTCGGTACCGTGGCCGGCAATCTGGCCCTGACCCTGGGCGCGCGCGGCGGCGTCTACCTGTGCGGCGGCATCCTGCCCGATCTGATCGCGCCACTGCGCGCCTCGCCGTTCATGGAACGCTTCTGCGCCAAGGGGCGCTACCGCGACTATCTCGCGGCCATTCCCGTTCATCTGGTGACGGCGCCGGACACCGCGTTCCGGGGGCTGGCCAGCCTGATCCCGGAACGCGAGCATCCGCGCAGATAGGGCTTCGGCCTCAGCCGGCGACACCTGCCAGGGCATCCGCCAGATACGGCGGCAGCACGAAGGCCGCCTGGTGCATGTCCACCGAGTAGTAACGCGTCGGGAAAGCGGCCTTGCGCGCCGCCTCCAGCCGCATCGGGCGGACGGGGCCGTCCTTGCAGGCCAGCGTGGCGCTCCACCAGCCGGACGGATAGACCGGCTGCGGATAGTGCAGGGTCTTGACGTCGGCAAACCCGGCGCGGCGCAGGGCGCCATGGACGCTGCAGAGCAGGTCGACGTGATACAGCGGCGATTCGCTCTGCTGCACGATGAGGCCACCCGGGGCCAGCACGCGGTGCACGTCGCGATAGAACGGCTCGGAAAAGAGCCCCTCCGCCGGGCCGACCGGATCGGTGCTGTCCACGATCACCACATCGACGCTGCCGGCCGGCGCATGGGCGAACCAGGCGATGCCGTCCTCGAAGCGCAGTTCGGCGCGCGGATCGCCGTTGGCCGTGCACAGCTCCGGGAAGTAGCGCTCGGAGAGGCGCGTCACGCGCTCGTCGATCTCGACCTGCATGGCCTGTTGCACGATGTCGTGGCGCAGCACCTCGCGCAGCGTGCCGCAATCCCCGCCGCCGATGACGACGACCCGTCGCGGCGCGGCGTGCGTGAACAGCGCCGGATGCGTCATCATCTCGTGATAGAGGAAGTTGTCACGCTGGGTCAGCATCACGCAGCCGTCGATCACCATCAGATGACCGAAGGTTTCGGTGTCGTAGATCTCGATGTGCTGATAGACGGACTGCTCTTCGTGCAGTTTCGCCTTCACCTTGAGGCCGAAGGCGCTGCCGCCCGGCTCGTAGAATTCGGTAAACCAGCTGCTGTCCACGCTCATGTATGCTCCCCTGGGATCGCTGCGGGGCCTGATTATAGCCGCGCCAATCGCCCGTCCGTGTGACAGCGTCATCATCGTTTGCTTTACCGGATCCGTGCGAATCTTTTAGGCTTCCCGAACCGCTGGCTCCTCATCTGATGGTTCCTTCATGACCCGTGACGCTGCATCCGTTCCTGCTCGCGACCGCTACAACGTTCCGGAATGGAGTGAGGGCTATTTCGACGTCGATGCGCAGGGGAGCGTCGTCGCGCTGCCGCTGCGCGATCCGGCCAAGGGCCGCATTGCCCTGCCGGAACTGGCCCAGCGGATGACGCAGTCCGGGTTGAACCTGCCCATCCTGGTGCGCTTCTCCGACATCCTCCACGATCGGGTCGACACCCTGTGCGGCGCCTTCGGCGCGGCCATCGACCATCACGGCTATGGGGGCGGCTACACCGCCGTCTACCCCATCAAGGTCAACCAGCAACGCACGGTGGTCGAGGAAATCATCCGTCATGGCGGTGAGCGCGTGGGCCTGGCCGGTCCCTCAAGGCCTCGAGCCGTGACCCGTGAGGCACGCACTGCGCCTAAAAGACGCGCCCACGGGCGCCCCCCCCCA
>PKCW01000238.1 GCA_002862965.1 Pseudomonadota bacterium | reverse complement strand
CGTGACAGTCGGGTTCCCGGTCAGCGGAGACGAGCTTGTCACGAGTCCGGCCTTCTTCCAGTTCGCGCAGCCGGCGCGCGAGCAGCGCCGGCAGCTGTCGGGCGATCTGGCGCGCGGCCTGCGGCGCCGGCATGGTGACCGGCAGTAGCAGCTCTGCGACCTTGCCGCTGCGCGCCTGCAGTTCGGCGGGCAGCGCGAAGCCGGGGTCCAGTGCGCGCGTCAGGCCTTCGAGCAACATCAGCGTGCGCAGCAGCAGGAGCAGGTTGCGCGGCAGCAGTAGGTGCTGGCGCGAGTCCAGCCGCGCGATGCGCAGCAGCACCTGCGCCGCCGACCATTCCGACAGGGGCTCCGTTGCGAACTCGGCGAGGATCAGGTCCACCGCGGCGATCACATCGCGCCGGTCCGGCGGCACGTCGAGCAGACCCAGCTCGACGGCCGCGGTCAGCACCGACGGGGCGTCGCAGCCGGCCACGCCGTGCAGCGCCCGCGCCAGGGCGTGGCGCGCATAGCGGTCCAGGTAGCCGATGACGCCGAAGTCGTGCAGGCACAGGCCACCGTCGGCTATCGCGAACACATTGCCCGGGTGCGGATCGCCGTGGAAGAAGCCGACGCCGAACAGCTGCTGCAGATAGGCGTCGAGCAGCAGTCCGGCCAAGCGCTTGCCGTCGTCGGTGCCGTACGCGCTGGCGATCGGGCGCCCTGCGCTGAGCGTCTGCACCAGCACTTCCTCGTGTACCAGCGGCTCGACCACGGCCGGCACGTGCACGCCGGGAACCGCGGCGAGCACGTGCTGCATGCGGCGCATGTTGGCGGCCTCGACGCGGAAGTCGATCTCGCGCCGCAACTGCGCAGCGATCTCGTCGACGAGGTCGAGTGGACGCCGGTGCGCGAACGGTGGCCACAGCAGTGTGGCCGCGCGCACGACGCGGCGCAGCCAGCGCAGATCGTGCTCGACTTCCGCACGCAACCGCGGCCGCCGCACCTTGACGACGACGGCGGTGCCGTCCGCCAGCGTGGCACGGTGCACCTGTGCCAACGACGCGGCTGCCAGCGGCGTGTCGTCGAACTCCGCGAACAGCGCGTCGAGCGGCTGGCCGAACGCGGCCTCGACCGTGGCGCGCGCAGCCGCCGCCGGAAACGGCGGCACGCGGTCCTGCAGCGCGGCCAGCGCCTGCGTATACGGCGCGGGCAACAGGTCGAGGCGCTGGCTCAGCCCTTGGCCGAGCTTGACGAAGGTCGCCCCCAGCGCGGCCAGCGTGTCGCGCAGCGCGGCTGCAGCGGCCTCGGGCGCACGCCGGCGCCAGCGGCGGAGGCCGGCAGCGTGCCCAGAGGCGTTTGTGCAGCTCCATGACCGCGAGCAGGCTCAGGGCCAGCAACGGCAACACGATCCAGCCCATGAGCGAGACCGGCTCGGTGCGCAGCACGCGCTGCAGCAGCGGCAGGTGCATCGCGAGCACGTGGATCGCGAGCGCAGCGGCGACGCCGACGACGAGCAAGGGGTTGTTGCGCAGCGGGATCGAAAATGCCGAGCGCGTCTCCGAACGGGCGTTGAACGCGTCCACGTTCTGCATCAGCACCATCAGCAGCAGCAGCGTGTTGCGCGCCTGCTCGACCGGCACCTCGAACTGCAGCAGCAGCGCGAAGGCGCCGAAGCCGAGCGCCGCCATCCAGGTTCCGGCGAGCAGTCCGCGCTCGATCATGAGGCGGTCGAAGATCGGATCGTCCGGGCGCCGCGGCGGCGCGCCGAGCTCGTCGCCGCGCCCGCGCTCGAAGGCGAGCGCCACATCCTGGATGCCGTTGGTGACGAGATTCAGCCACAGCAGTTGCACCGGCAGCAGCGGGATCGGCAGCCCGATCATGACCGCCAGGCCGACCGTGAGCACTTCGGCGGTCCCGGCCGCGGTGAGCAGGTAGACGACGTTGCGGATGTTCTGGTAAGCGATACGGCCTTCCTCGACGCCGGCGACGATCGTGGCGAAGTTGTCGTCGCTGAGCACGAGGTCGGACGCCTCGCGCGCGACATCGGTGCCGCTGCGGCCCATGGCCACGCCGATGTTGGCGCGGCGCAGCGCCGCTGCGTCGTTGACGCCGTCGCCGGTCACGGCGACGAAATGCCCGGCGCGCTGGGCGGCTTCGACCAGCGCGAGCTTCTGCTCCGGGGTCACCCGCGCGAACACGCGTCCGTGCGTGATGGCCTGGGTCAGTGCGTCCGGCGAGTCCGCCTGCAGCGCGCTGCCGTGGATCACGTCCTGCGGCCGCGTAGCGATGCCCAGCTCGCGCGCGATCGCCAGCGCCGTTGTCGGATGATCCCCGGTCACCATCACGACGCGGATGCCGGCGGCCGCGCAGCGACGCACCGCGTCACGCACTTCCGGCCGCAGCGGATCGATCAGGCCGACGAGGCCGGCAAACTCCAGATCGTGTGGTTCCGCGGGCGTCTCCTGCGGAGCGACACCGCGCGCCGTCACGCCGCTGGCGAGCGCGAGCACGCGCAGCCCGCGCTGCGCCATCTCTTCGGCCGCCTGCAGGATGCGTTCTGCCGGTGCATTCGCGCACATCTGCAGCACGCGCTCGGGTGCGCCCTTGACGGCAATCCACGTTGCCCCGTCGAACGCATGCCAGCTCGCGGCGAAGCGCCGTTCGGGCTCGTAGGGAATCTCGTTGACCTGCGGTCGCTCGACCAGCAGCCGCTCGCGGCCGACGCCACCCTTCTCCGCGAGCGCGAGCAGTGCGATGTCGGTCGGATCGCCGCGCCAGGTCCAGCCGGCGTCGCGACGATGCAGGTCGGCCTCGTTGCAGGCGGCGGCGATGTCGAGCGCGCGGCGCAGACCGGCGCCGGGGGCGCTGACGATTTCGCCCACGGGCGCGTAGCCCGAACCGGTGACGGCGTAGCGACGGTCGTCCGGCAGCCAGATCTCGCGCGCGGTCAGCTCGTTGCAGGTGAGCGTGCCGGTCTTGTCGCTGGCGATCAGCGTGCAGCTGCCCAGACCCTCGACGGCCGGCAGGCGGCGCACGATCGCGCCGCGTGCGGCCATGCGGCGCGCGGCGATGGCCAGCGCGACCGTCAGCGCGACCGGCAGGCCCTCGGGGATTGCCGACACCGCCAGCGCGACGGCGAAGACGAACATGGTCGCGAGGTCGTCTCCATGCACCCACACGCCGACCGCGCCGATGAGCGCCGCGGCGATCAGCACGATGATCGCGATCGTGCGGCTAAAGCGCTCCATGCGCTGGACCAGGGGCGGCTGGCCGCTCTGCGTGTCGCTCATTGCGGTCGCCAGCCGGCCGATCGCGGTCGCCGCGCCCGTGGCGACGACCACGCCCAGCCCGCGGCCGCGCGCGACCAGCGACCCGGCGTAGGCCATGGCGGGGCGCTCGGCGAGCGCCGCAGCCGCGGCACTCATCGCGGCGGCGTCCTTGAGCACCGCCAGCGACTCGCCGGTCAGCGCAGCCTCCGCGATCTCCAGGCCGTGCGTGCTGAGCAGGCGCAGGTCCGCCGGCACCAGCTGCCCGCTTTCGAGTGCGACGATGTCGCCGGGCACCAGCTCGGCTGCATCGAGTTCGACCCTCTCGCCGTCGCGCAGCGCGCTCGCGCGGATGCGCAGCAGTTTCTGCAGGCTCTGGCTTTGCCTTTCGGCGCGCCATTCCTGCCAGCCGCCGATCACGGAGTTCACCAGCAGGACGATGCCGATGAAGGCGGCATCCGTCACGTCGCCGAGTGCGAACGACACGACGGCGGCGGCGAGCAGCACGTAGATGAGCGGGCTCTTGAGCTGCCGCAGGCCGATCGCCAGCCAGCCCGGCGCCGGCTGGGCGGGAAGAACGTTCGGCCCGCATTCGGCGAGGCGCTGCTGCGCCTGCGCGCGCGACAGGCCGTCGGCCGAAGATGCGGTGCGGGCAAGTGCTTCGCGCGCCGGCAGTGCGTGCCAGGGCGGCGCCGCGCCGCGCGGATCGAGGAAAGATCGGCGTGCGTCGTTCATACGGGAGTCGCCGGCTACTGCGCCACCAGCACGACGCCGTTGGGCGTCACCGGGTAGCGCCGTCGATCGGCATCGAGGTCCATGCCGATCACCGTGCCCGGCGGCAAGCGGCAGCCCTCGTCGATGATCGCGTTGCGGACCCGACAGCCGGCGGCGATGCGTGCGCCCGGCAAGGCGATGCACCCGTCGAGCCACACGCCCGCGCCGATGTGGACGCCGGGAAACAGGACGGAGCGCCGCACGTCGGCGTCATTGGCGATGCTTGAGTCCGCGCGGCGATCGCGGCGCTGCTCCGTTGCGTCGAGCGGCGGGCCGTGGATCGGCCACGCCGGATCGTCGAGATCCAGGGGCGCGCTCGTGCCGGACAGCTCCAGGCTCGTCTCCCAGTAGGCGTCGACGGTGCCGACATCGCGCCAGTAGCCGTCGATCCACGGACGCCGGATGTAGCGAAGCCGGTGCGCATAGGCGCGTGCGTCCGCGAGAGCGCCCGGGATGACGTTGCGGCCGAAGTCGTGGACGGAGTGCGGACGCGTCGCGTCCTCGGCCAGAAGCTTCAGCAGGAAGCCGGTCTCGAACAGGTAGATGCCCATCGACGCGAGCACGACGCCAGGCCGCCCCGGAATGGCGCGCGGCGATTCCGGCTTCTCGGCGAACGCGGTAATCCATCCGGCCTCGTCGACCTCCATCACCCCGAAGTTGCGCGCGGCGGATACCGGGACCTCGATGCATCCCACCGTCACCTGCGCGCCTCGCTGCCGGTGCTCTTGCAGCATCTGCGCGTAGTCCATCTGGTAGACGTGATCGGCCGCCAGCACCAGCACCTGCGCGGGGGAGCGCTGCAGGATCAGATTGCGGTTCTGATGCACGGCATCCGCCGTGCCGGCGTATTCCTGTCCCGCGCCTGCCGGCAGCGTCATCACCTCGGCGTTGCGCGACATGCGGTTCCACGCCGACAGGTGGGGTGTGAGCGACTGCGCCATGTACTGCGTCAGCACGCCGATATGGGCGAGGCCGGAGTTCACGCAGTTGGACAGGGTGAAGTCGATGATGCGGTGGCGCCCGCCGATCGGTACGGCCGGCTTTGCGCGCCTTGCGGTCAGCCCTTCCAGGCGGGTGCCGCGACCGCCGGCGAGCACCATGGCGAAGATGTTCGACATCAGGTCGCGGCGGGACTCGCGGTTGTGCGCGCCGGCGGGGGTTGAGTCGGCCCACCACGGATAGCGCTCGCTGCATGGCGGTTCCGGCCGAGGTCTCCCTGCCTCGTCTTGCGGTGGGTTCGTGCGGGCTGGAATGTTCATGACAGGGCTCCGGTAGTTCCACGGGT
>PKCW01000181.1 GCA_002862965.1 Pseudomonadota bacterium | reverse complement strand
CCGCCTCGGTTCGCAGCGCGGCATACACGGCGGCGATCCGGGGCGCCAGCAGCAAGCGGCGGTTTTCGATCAGCAGCGAAACCAGATTGATGCCCTCGTCACCCAATTCGGGGCCGATGGCATCGACGATCAACTGCCGGGTCTGCTCGGCGGTCTGCCGCGGGTTCTCCAGCGCTTCACGGATCGCCGGGTACTCGACGAGCGCGGCCAGAAGGTCGAGCCGTTGCTGCCAGTCCGCCAGCGACGCGCCGGGCTGCCGAGCCAGATCGAGCACGGCCTTGGCGTAGGGACGGATCAGTGTGCTTACATCCGACATGGAACCCCCGATCAGATCTGGCCGACGAGCGCGTCGACGAGATCGCGATGGGCAGCCGGATCGATTTCGCGCCGGAGAATGCGCCCGGCACCGGCAGTGGCCAGATCGGCCACTTCCCTGCGCAGGGCTTCCCGCGCCTGGGAGATCTCCTGGGCGATGAGGGCTTCGGCCGAGCGGATCTGCCGCTCGCCTTCTTCCCGGGCTGCCAGCTTGGCCTGCTCGACCATCTCGGTACCGCGGCGATTCGCCTGGGCGAGGATCTCGGCCGCCTGCTGGCGTGCAGCCTGCAGCGTCGCCTCGACTTCCTGCCGCGAACGCTCGAGCTGGGTATTGCCCTGCTCGGCCGCCGCAAGACCTTCGGCGATCTTGCGCTGACGCTCCTGCATGGCCTGCGTCAGGGGCGGCCAGACGAACTTCATCATGAACCAGACGAACAGCCCGAAGGTGATCATCTGGCCTAGCAAAGTGGCGTTGATGCCCACGATAACTTCTCCGCGATTCGTGTTCTAACCCAAAACAACCGGATGGCCGGGTGCCTCAGCCGAGCGCGGCCAGGAAGGGGTTCGCGAACATCATGAGCAGGCCCATGGCCACGCCGATAATGGAGACGGCGTCGAGCAGACCGGCGATGATGAACATGCGGGTTTGCAGCATGCCGGCCAGTTCGGGCTGGCGGGCGACGCCTTCCAGGAACTTGCCGCCCAGCAGGGCGAAGCCGATGGCCGTGCCGACCGCGGCAAGACCGAAAATGATACCGACGGTCAACACGGTGTTGGCCTGGATCTGGGCGATAAGAGCTTCCATCATTCCTCCTTCAGGAATATGCAGTGTGGGCCAAAAGGATCAATGCTTGGCGTGGGCCATACCCAGGTACACCACCGTCAGGGTCATGAAAATGAACGCCTGCAAGGGGATGACCAGGAGATGGAAGATCGCCCAGGCGCCGCCGGGCCCCCACTGCGCCCACCACGGCAGCAGGGCAATCAAGACAAAAATGAGTTCGCCGGCATAGAGGTTGCCGAACAGTCGCAGACCCAGCGACAGCGGCTTGGCCAGCAGTTCCACAGCATTGAGAACCAGATTGAACGGAATCAGGTACTTGCCGAAGGGGTGGAACAGCAGCTCTTCGAGATAGCCGCCGACGCCCTTGCCCTTGATGCTGTAGACGATGATGAGCAGGAAAACGGTGAACGAGAGCCCGAAGGTCGCGCTCATGTCGGCCGAAGGCACCGGCCTGAAATACTGGACGCCGAACAGGCCCGCCACGGCGGGGAACAAATCGACCGGAATCAGGTCGATGGTGTTCCAGAGCAGGACGAGGCAGAAAATCGTCATGGCCAGCGGGGCGATGAGGCGGCTGTCGCCGTGGAAGGTTTCGTGTACCACGCCGTCGATGAATTCGATGACCGATTCGACCAGATTCTGCAGCGGGCCGGGCACGCCGGTCGTGGCACGCCGGGCTGCGATGGCAAAGGTCCCCACCAGCAGGATGCCGAGCGCTGCCGACATCAGCAGCGTGTCGACGTTGAAGGTCCAGAACCCTTCGCCGACCGTCCAACCGGTCAGATGGTGGGTCACGTATTCTTGTGGGGAGTGGGCAGCGTGTTCAGCACTGGACATGAGTCAATCAACCCCTTTAGGCCTGTCATCCGGCACGTCCCACAGGAGGGCGAACCAATAAACCCCGGTCGTGGCCACAAAGGCCGCAATGACCACCAGAAACTGCCTCGGCAAGAACATGGCGGCGGCTGCAAACATGCCGATGCTGGCGCCCCATTTCACGGCCTCGGCACGCACCATCGCGGCCAGCCGGGCTTGAGGCGTGGCGTCGGGCGGCAATAGCGCCGTCCTGACCATGAAGGTCGCTGCTGCGAGCAGGTTTCCGCCACCCCCCAGACAGGCCGCCATCACGCCGGCCCAGCCGTACCAACAGGCCGCAATCGCTGCCATGGCCAGCGTTACGGCGGCTTGCCACCGAATCAGCCGGCCCATCGATGCAATTCAACGACCTTGGGGGAAACACACTGCGCAACTTCGGGAGGCACGCGGAAAATGGCCTCGCCGCCCCTCGGAAGCGCGGCAAGTATAATGACCGCCCCGTGGCGGGTCAATGCTGGAATTCGTCCTCGGGCGTTTGCCCCAATGCGGCGAGCAGGCCGTCGAGCTGTTCGAGCGAATGGTAGTCGATGCGGATCGACCCCTTGCCGCCGCGGTCCTGAATGGTGACGCCGGTACCCAACTGCTCGGAGAGAGCCCGCTGCAGGCGGCCGAGGTTGGGATCCGGCGCCGCTCCGGCGGGCCGGGGGTGCTGCAAGCGCCGCACCAGCGCCTCGGTCTGGCGCACGGTCAGCTTGCGCTGCGCCACCTGCGCGGCCGCCTCGCACTGCGCGCCACCCTTCAATCCCAACAGGGCCCGGCCGTGACCCATTTCCAGGCGGCCGTCTTCCAGCAGCTTGCGCACGACCGGCTCCAGCTCGTTGAGGCGCAGGAGATTGGTCACCGCGGAGCGCGAACGGCCGACCGTGCCGGCGATCTGTTCATGGGTGAGCGCGAACTCATCCTGCAGGCGCGCCAGGGCGAGCGCCTCCTCCATGGGATTGAGGTCTTCACGCTGGATGTTTTCGATCAAGGCGATCGCCATGGCGGCCTGATCGGGCACCTCGCGCACCAGACAGGGCACCTCGCGCAGCCCCGCGAGCTGGGCGGCGCGCCAGCGCCGTTCGCCCGCGATGATCTCGTAGCGACCGCCGCTGGGCCGCACCACGAGCGGCTGCAGAATGCCCTGGGCGCGGATCGATTCGGCCAGATCCGCCAGGGCTTCGGGCTCGATCTGCAGTCGGGGCTGGTAACGCCCCCGCTGCAACTGCTCGATCGGCAGCCGTTCGAGCACCTCCCCCGGACCCGCCGGGCCCGCCAGAGCAACGCCGCCCAGCAGGGCGTCCAGTCCGCGCCCCAGCCCTCGCTTGCGGTTCATGTGGCAGCTCCCGTGAGATCCGTGATGGCGGTCGTCCGTCCGCGGGCGTGGCGACGCAACATCTCGCCGGCCAGGGCGAGATAGGCCGCGCTGCCCTGCGCGCCGCGATCGAGGAGCACGCAGGGCAGCCCGTAGCTCGGTGCCTCCGCCAGCCGGACATTGCGCGGCACGATGGAGCGATAGACCTTGTCGCCGAAATGGCGCAGCAACTGCTCGGAAACGTCGCGGGCCAGGCGGTTGCGGGGGTCGAACATGGTGCGCAACAGTCCCTCGATTTCGAGTGCGGGATTCGGGCCGCGCCGGACCCCGTCGATCGTTCCCAGCAGCGCCTTGAGTCCTTCCAGCGCGTAATACTCGCATTGCATGGGAATCAGCACACCGTCCGCCGCGACCAGAGCGTTGAGCGTCAGCAGATTGAGCGACGGCGGACAATCGATCAACACGTAGTCGAACGGCTGCGGCGAGGCCGCCAGGGCGCGGGCCAGTGCGGTTTCCCGGTGATCCCGCTGCAGCAGCCCGACTTCGGCCGCGGTGAGATCGCCGGTGGCCGGCAGGACGTGGAAGCCTCCTTTTCCCACCTCGCGCTGCGCCTCGGCGAGCGTGCAGTCGCCGAGCAGCACGTCGCATGCGGTGAGCGCGTCTTCGGCGACCGCGATGCCGCAGCCCACGGTGGCATTGCCCTGCGGGTCGAGATCGACGAGCAACACCTTCTTGCGGGCCAGGGCCAGAGCGGCCGCGAGGTTGACCGTGGTGGTGGTCTTGCCGACGCCGCCCTTCTGATTGGTGATTGCGATTATGCGGGCCACGCTGGCTTCCTCATCGTCGATCTCTCACGCGGACGGCTCTCGCGCCCGTTGCAAAACAGCCAGCCGGCGCCCCGCATCCAGCCCGGGAACGGTCACGGAAACCACCTCCTGCAGCGCGAAGTCGGCCGGAATCCCGGTCAGTTCGGTCTCGACATCCGGTCCTTTCATGGCCACGAGTCGCATCTCGGGGCCGCCGAGATGCCGGGCGTAGGCGCAGAGCTGCGCCAGATCCGTTACCGCGCGCGCCACGACGGTGTCGGCCGGGCAGGCCAGGACCGCGGCCTCGGCGCGCCCGTGCAGGATCTCGACATGGGACAGCCCCAGACACAGCACCGCCTGCCTTAGAAATCGCACCTTCTTGCCGTTGCTCTCGACAAGAACGTACCGCCGCCCGGCGTCGGCGATGGCCAGCGGAATGCCCGGCAGACCGGCGCCGCTGCCGACATCGACGATGCGCGCGCCCCGCAACCAGGGCAGCACCGTCAGGCTGTCCAGCAGATGGCGCGGCACCATGTCCCTGGGATTGCGCACTGCGGTCAGATTATAGGCACCGTTCCATTCGGCCAGCAGATCCAGAAAGGCCAGCAGGCGCTGCCGATCGGCGGCGGCAACGTTCAGCCCCATCGCCTCGAGGCCGGCAACCAGCAGGGAATCCAGTTCGCGGTTCATGCCTCGCCATTCCCGATCAGCGTGGAGATCAGGGGCCAGTGCGCGGGATACAGTCGGCGCATTTCCGCGCTGCCCGCCATGTCCCGGTCGGCCGGATCGAAGCCAGGAGCGACGGCCTCGCTGAGCAGACCATACTCGCCGACTTCGAGTCGGCTCGCCTTCCACACCCCGCCGGGAACGGTGAGCTGCAGCACCTGCCCCTGCGTCGGATCGGGCCCCAGCACCTGCCGTTCGATCCGCCCGTCCGGCAGCACGAGCCAGTAAACGATCGGCGCGCCGGCATGGAAAAAATGGACGATGTCGGAGCGATTCCGGTGCAGATGACCCGTCGGCCGCTCGCGCGTGAGCAGGTAGTAAATGCTCGTCATCAGCGGCCGGGAGGCGGACCGGTCCGTTGCCGATCGCCGCTCGCTGGCGTAGGTGCGACGGAAGTAACCGCCCTCCGGATGCGGGGCGAGGCCCAAGGCCGAAATCCAGTCTGCTGCGTTCACCCCTGCCTCGTCGGTGGCCTGCCGATCCCTGGCGCCGTCATGCGGCCGGAACCGGGCCAG
>PKCW01000275.1 GCA_002862965.1 Pseudomonadota bacterium | reverse complement strand
CGGCAGCGGCAGCGGTGGCCACACGACCACCCAGGAAGTGTCGGTGAGCCCATCATAGCCTGCAGCATCGAGCGAGGTTCGAAAGCGTCGAAGGACGCGCTGTGTCGTCTCAGTAAGCTCAAAGCTCAGCTCGCCGCTTCCGCCTGCCACGTCCAGCACACCGCGGCCTGCGCTGAGGCGCTCCCGCCCAAACTGCTCGATCAAGAACCGCGCAAACACGGCGGCGCGGCCCGCCTGGGCACCTTCGCCCTGCAGGGTGACGTAGACCTCCTTGAGGGAGTAGGTCGACATGTTCGGGGCGAACCCTATGGCACCACCGCTGGAGCGCAACGCCCGCCTGAGGCTCCAGCCGTGATCAAGGTCGCGGATCCCACCCCAGGAACGCGCGCACAGCCGTGACTATGTGCGGTTCGGGCGAGCTCCGCGTCTCCCCGGCAGGCGACGCAGCGCGTCCCTGGTGGAAGACAGAGGCGCCGCAGTCTGCGCGCCGACAATGACGAAGCCCTCCGACTCCCGGCACCTGCCGACCTATGCGCTAGGTCACGATCTCGCCGCCATCACCGACGGCGACAAGCGCATCCTGCTCGTCGACGGCCAGCCCGTCCCCTATGCCCTGGCGCGCATCCCGGCGGCGGGTGAGGCGCGCGGCAATCTCGCCGCCGGGGGCCGCGGCGAAGGCCGTCCGCTCACCGACCGCGACTACTGGATCTGCGACCAGGTCGGACCGACCCTGCGCAAGAAGGGGCTGCTGTTCGTGGGGCTGGACGTCATCGGCGACTCGCTCACCGAAATCAACGTCACCAGCCCGACCTGCGTGCGCGAACTCGACCGGCAATTCGGCCTCAACATCGCCGGCCTGCTCATGGACGCCATCGAACGCCAGCTCGGCGAGCGCGCCCGGGGCGCTCCATGATGCGCCCGCGCAGCCGATAACCACTTCATGTCGTCCAGCTCCGCCACGCCGCCCACAGCGCCCGAGATCAGCAGTCGGGACCGACTGACCGGCACGCTGTTCTTCGCTGCGCTGCTGCACGGCATCCTCATTCTGGGCATCGGCTTCAGAATCCCCGATCCGGCTCCGGATACCAGCCAAAAGCTCGAGGTGACGCTGGTCCGGGGCGAGTCGACCGCGCCGCCCAAGGATCCCCGTTTCTGGGCCCAGATCGACCAGCAGGGCGCCGGTGAGTCCGGGCCCGCTGAACGGCCGCGCAGCGATCTGCCCGATTCCCGTGCGGCAATCGCCCACGAAGGCATCCCGGAAGGCAACGAGGCCGTCAACGAACTGGGTGGCACGAGCACGGCCGATCCCGATACGCCGCGCGATGCACCCGCCGCCACGGCCGCCCGACAGATCCTGCGCTCGACCAGCCCGACGGCCCGCCCGATGGACAGCAGCCTGCAAACCGCCGCCACGCCCGATGGCCAGCGTCTGCGCATTTCCCGGCTGATGCTGGAGGCCACCGACAGTCCCAGCGTCCTGCTCCCCGATCCGGATGCACGCACCCCGACGCCGGGCGCGCCCACCCCCGAGCTGCGCATCGCCGTCAACACCCGCTCGCACGTCTACGCGCCCTACCTCTATCAATGGCGGCTGCGCATCGAATCGGTCGGCAATCTCAACATGCCGAGCGAGATCACCCAGAACGGCCCCTTCGGCGATGTCACGCTGGAAGTCGCCATTCGCAGCGACGGCAAACTGGACGATGTCCGCGTCGTGGCGCCGTCCGGACACCGCAAGCTCGATGAGGCGGCCTTGCGCATCCTGCAGCTCGCCTCGCCCTTCGACCCGTTCACGGAGCCCATGAAGCAGCAGAGCGAACGCATCCGCTTCATCTGGAAATGGCGGTTTCTGCCGGGGGACGAGGGCGCGCCGCAGGGCAGCGGCGGGGTTTACGTCGGCCAGTGAGCCGGCCGCGAACGCGCCGAGTGTGCCCCGTCTTGCGAACGCGATGCCATCGCCCGCGCCGCTCATATTTCGTTGATTCTCGATGTTTCGAAGATTAGAATGGCCCGGCCCCACCTGCCGGAGTCTCGCCATGCCCGAATCTTCAGCCGATGCCCCCGCGATGGGCGCATTCGAACGCTACCTCAGCCTGTGGGTGCTGGCCTGCATCGCGACCGGCCTCCTGCTGGGCCAGGCTGCGCCCGCGCTGTTCACCCGCCTGGGCGGGCTCGAATGGGCCGGGCTGAACCTGCCGGTGGCGCTGCTC
This sequence comes from Pseudomonadota bacterium, assembly GCA_002862965.1. Lineage (GTDB taxonomy): Bacteria > Pseudomonadota > Gammaproteobacteria > UBA5335 > UBA5335 > Macondimonas. The sequence goes on along the minus strand of PKCW01000275.1, from coordinate 3,112 downwards.
ATCTGGCTGATGATCATCCCCATGCTGCTGAAGGTCGACTTGAGCGCACTCGGCGCGGTGCGCCGCCACGCCGGCGGCATCGGCGTCACCGTGTTCATCAACTGGGCGGTCAAGCCCTTCTCCATGGCGCTGCTCGCCTGGCTGTTCGTGGGCATGCTGTTCCGCCCCTACCTGCCCGCGGAGCAGATCACGAGCTACATCGCGGGCCTCATCCTGCTGGCCGGGGCGCCCTGCACGGCCATGGTCTTCGTCTGGAGCAACCTCTCCCGCGGCGATCCCGCCTTCACGCTGGGGCAGGTCGCCCTGAACGACGTCATCATGGTGTTCGCCTTCGGCCCCCTGATGGGGCTCCTGCTGGGGCTCGCGGCGATCACCGTGCCCTGGGACACGCTGGCGCTGTCGGTCGCGCTCTACATCGTGCTGCCGCTCGCCGTGGCCCAGCTCTGGCGTCGGTGGCTGTTGTCGCAGGCCGATGGCGCGCAGCGGCTCGAGAACACGCTGGCGCGGCTGCATCCGGTCTCGCTGCTGGCGCTGCTCGCGACGTTGATCCTGCTGTTCGGCTTCCAGGGTCGGCAGATCCTCGCCCAGCCGCTGGTCATCGTGCTGCTGGCCGTGCCCATCCTGCTGCAGGTGGCCCTGAACTCAGGGGCGGCCTATCTGCTCAACCGCCGCGTCGGTTCACCGCACTGCGTCGCGGCCCCCTCGGCCCTGATCGGCGCGAGCAATTTCTTCGAACTGGCCGTGGCCACGGCAATCGCCCTGTTCGGCTTCGATTCGGGCGCCGCGCTGGCCACGGTGGTCGGGGTGCTGATCGAGGTGCCGGTCATGCTGGCCCTGGTGCATCTGCTGGCGCGCAGCCGGGCCTGGTACGAACGCGGGCCGGCGGTCATGCGGCAGCGCGCACAAATCCGCTGAGGTCGCCGCGGACCCGGCGTTGGTGAGAAAACGCGCGTCCTGCGCATTGCCTGTTGTCCGGTAGCGCCCCGGACGTCCGCCCGCACATCACCCCTTTGCAGACTGGATGCGCGTCCGGCCGCCCCCGGCGGGACGCGGGCGTGGAGAATTCACCCGCGCTCAGTCGCCGGCCGCGTGCGGCGGCGCCCAGCCCGGGACGAAGCGGACCCGCCCGGCCATGGCCGGCGTCATCGCCACCGTGCCGTCCGCCTGCACGACCAAGGCCTGCGCGATGCCCAGCGCCGCCGCCACCGGCCGCCATTGCTCGGGCCCGGCCACGAACAGCGCGGTCGACGCCGCATCGGCCAGCGCCGCATCGGCATGCACGACGGTCACCGCATGCAAGCCCGCCACGGGATAGCCCGTGCGGGGATCGAGGATGTGGTGATAGCGCGTCCCGTCATGATCGAACATGCGCTCGTAGTCCCCCGAGGTCGACACCGCCTCGCCGGCCGCCAGCGCGAGGGTCGCCATCACGCCCGGGCGGTAGGGATCGCGGATGCCGATGCGCCAGCCCCGGCCCGGCGGCTCGCCCCAGCTCTTGAGGTTGCCGCCCGCATTGACCAGCGCCGCCGGAATGCCGCGCCGGGCGAGGTCGGCCACCACATGGTCCACCGCGTAGCCCTTGCCGATGCCGCCCAGGTCGATGAACAGCCCGCGCGGCCCGCACACTTCCCCGGCCGCCGAGACCGTCACGGCGCTGATCGGCGGCAGGGGCAGCAGGGCCGCGATGGCATCCGGCTGCGGGAACGGCCGGTCGGGGTCGCGCGGCGCCCGGTCGAAGCCCCACAGGCGCACCAGCGGACCGACCGCGGGATCGAAACGCCCCTCGCTGGCCCCACTCACCGCGCGGGCGAGGCGGATCTGGGCGGCGAGGTCGGCCGAAACCCGCCGGCACTCGCCGCGCGCCAGCGCCGCATTCAGGTGCGCCAATTCACCGTCCCCGAAAGCCCAGCCGTCGCGGCCGAAGGCCTGCAGCCAGACCTCGGCCGCGCGGATCGCCTCCGCGGCGGCCTCGGGCGAGGCGCCATAGAGGCTGAAGTGCACCAGGGTGCCCATGGCATAGACCTCGGCCTCCACCGGCGCCGCCGGGCGCTCGCAGCCGTAGATCCCCAGCAGCAGGGCCAGCAGCCACGCGAGGCGGGGGCGCGGCGACCTCATGCGCCGGCGCCAGGCCAGTCGTAGGGCGCGGGATCCAGCGCCGGGACACGGCCCAGCAGGCGATCGACCAGCAGCTCGGCCGTCGCCGGCGCCAGCAGGACGCCGTTGCGGAAATGCCCGGCATTGACCCACAGATTGCTCACCGCCGGATGCCGGCCGACCACCGGAATGCCCTCCGGCGATCCGGGTCGCAGGCCGGCCCAGTGCGCCGCCAGCCGCGCCCCCGCCAACGCGGGCACGAGGCGCACGGCATCGGTCTCGAGCCGCTCGCGCGTGGCCGGATCGGCGGTGGTGTCGAAGCCGGCCTGCTCCACCGTGCTGCCGAAGAGCACGCGGCCGTCGCGGCGGGGCACGGCGTAGCGATCGGCCTGCAGCACCACATGGCGGATCAGGCCGGGCGCGGCCTCGAACAGCAGCATCTGTCCCTTGACCGGCGCCACTGGCAGCGGGGCGCCGAGCGGTGCGAGCAACCCCGCGCTCCAGGCCCCCGCCGCCACCACCACCGGCCCGTCGGTGGCCAGCAAGCCGGACCCGGTTTCGAGTGCGACGACACGTCCGGCCGCCACCTGCAGCGCCTGCACCGGGCAACGCACGTGGATCGCCACGCCGCTTGCGGCGAGCGCGCGCGTCAGCGCCCGCAGCAAACGGGGATTGCGCACCTGGGCGACCGCCGGTAGCCGCACTGCGGGGCGTTCCGTCGGGGCCAAGGCCGGCTCCAGTGCCGCGACCTCGGCGGGCGGGCAGAGCGCGACCGGCTGCGCCCAGCGCCGGCCCCAGGCGCGCGCGGCCGCTTCATCCCCGCCCAGGATCAGCAGTCCGCTGCGCGTCCATTCCGGATCGATCCCCGTCGTCCTGGCCAGCCGGTCTGCCAGCGCCGGATAGGCCGCGGCTGCGCGCCAGGCCAGCACCTGCACGGCGTCGGGATAGCGCCAGGGATGCAGGGGGCAGAGGATGCCGCCGCCTGCCCACGACGCCTCGCGACCCACCGCGCCCCGCT
>PKCW01000209.1 GCA_002862965.1 Pseudomonadota bacterium | reverse complement strand
CTTGGTCTCGAAGCTCGAATGGCGCGCCCGGAAGGATTCGAACCTCCGACCACCTGGTTCGTAGCCAGGTACTCTATCCAGCTGAGCTACGGGCGCGTTGAACGGCGCATTATCGGGAGGTGGCGGATGTCTGTCAACAAGCGCCGCCGCGGGAACACTCGGGCCGCTACGGGGCGAGCCGTGCCGATGCCTGCTTCTGGCCCGCGAGCACCGTCTGCACGCAGGGTCGCTGCCGCAGACGGCTCAGATAGTCCGGCAGGCCCGCCAGCGGTGCCAGCAGATCCTCGCCATAGATCCGGCGCGTCGCCAGGGCCACCAGCGGCAGGTGGATGACCGCCGCCAGATCGGCCAAGGTGAGCGCCCCGCCGGCGAGAAAGCCGTCGAAGCGGACCATCTGGCCGAAGGCCGCGCCGGCTTTTTCGATCTGCGCGCGGACCTCCTGGCGGGTTTCATCACTGACCGCGCCGCCGAAGAACGCCTGGGCGTAGAGCCGCCGCGCCGGCAGTTCCAGATACAGCTCCATCACCCGCATCAGCTCGCGCACCTTGGCGCGCGCAAACGGATCCTCGGGGTAGAGCGCGGGTTCGGGATGGGTTTCCTCGAGGTAGTCGAGGATCACCTGTGATTCGCTGAGAAAGCGCCCGGCGTCGATTTCGAGACAGGGAATCTTGCCCATCGGGCTTTTCTGCTGAAATTCCGGCTTGGGCGGCGGAAAAACCTGCACTTCCTCGAAGGGCAGGCCTTTTTCGAGCATGGTGAGCTTGACGAGGTTGTAGTAGTTGCTCAGCGAAAACCCATGGAGGCGGTACATGAGCATCTCCTGCGCTAGACGGTGAGGCCGCCGTCGGCCACGAACACGCCGCCCGTGCAATAGGCCGCGGCGTCGGAGGCCAGAAACACCGCGAGTCCCGCCAGGTCCTGCGGCATGCCGATGCGGCTGATGGGCGCCATCGCCAGCGCCTGCTTGAGCACCTGATCGTTCTGCCACAAGGCCTGGCTGAACTTGGTCTTGATGAGCCCCGGACAGATCGCGTTGGCGCGAATGCCCATCCCGCCCCATTCCTTGGCCATGACCTTGGTCAGGCTGATCAGGGCGGACTTGCTGACGCTGTAGAGCCCCAGCATGCGCTCGGGATTGAGGCCGCCGACGCTGGCGATGTTGACGATGGAGCCGCCGCCGCGGCTGCGCAGCACCGGCACGGCGCGCTTGCACAGCTCCAGCGGCCCCTGCACGTTCACCGCCATGATCTTCTGGAACACCGACTCGTCGGCGTTCATCATGGGGCCGAAGACCGGGTTGGTCGCCGCGTTGTTGACGATGATGTCCACACCGCCATGACGGGCGATGACCTCGTCCATCAGGGCGCGCGCCTGCGCCATGTCGCCCATGTGGGCCGCCACCGCGCTCGCCGTGATGCCTGCGGCGCGGAGCTGTTCCGCCACCGCTTCCACGGCTTCGAGCCGTCGGCTGGACACCACCACCGTGGCGCCGAATTCCCCCAAGGCGCGGGCGATGGCCTCGCCGATGCCCTTGCTGGCGCCGGTGACGACCGCCACCTTGCCGGTCAGGTCGAACCGCTGCTTGATGCTCTCGTCCATGAGATCAGTCCTGTTGGTCGGTACGTGTTCCGGTCACCCCGGCAGGAGGCGCGCGGCGGGCGGAGGAGGGCCCTGCGTCGCCGCGCACCCCCGCGCTCAATGCCCGCGCGCCTTGGTCATGTCGGCGACCTTGTCCCACTGCTCGGCCACCGACTCGACGGTCGGCTCCTTGAGGGTCGCGCCCTGGTTTTCCATCATCTGTGCGCGGAAGAAACGCCCGCCGCCGGCCTGCAGGATGAAGCCGTTGGGCGCATCCTCGGTGCACAGGTACACCACGCCGGGCGTCACCAGCTCGGGCTTGAGCTGATCCAGCATGGGCTTGGGCATCAGACCCTCGGTCATGCGCGTCCCGGCGATGGGCGCGATGGCATTGGTGCGGATGTTCTTCTTGGCGCCTTCCTTGGCCAGAGTGTTCATGAAGCCGACGATGCCCAGCTTGGCCGCGCTGTAGTTGGTCTGGCCGAAGTTGCCCCACAGCCCCGAGGCGGAGGTGGTGACCACGATGCGGCCGTATTCCTGCTCGTTCATGATCGGCCAGGCCGCCTTGGTGACCAGCACGGTGCCCATGAGGTGGACTTCCAGCACGAGGCGGAAGTCTTCCATGGTGACGTTCTTGAAGCTCTTGTCGCGCAGGATGCCGGCGTTGTTGATGAGCACGTCGATGCGTCCCCACGCGTTCATGGCGTCGTCGACGATGCTCTGAGCGCCCTGGGGATCGGCCACCGAACCGCCGTTGGCGATCGCCTCACCGCCCATGGCCTTGATTTCCTCGACCACCGCGCGGGCCGCTTCGCTCGACCCGCCGGTGCCGTCGATGTTGCCGCCCAGATCGTTGATCACGACCTTGGCGCCGCGCCGCGCCAGTTCCAGCGCATGGGAACGGCCGAGGCCATGGCCGGCGCCGGTCACGATCGCCACTTTGCCGTCGAAACGAAAGCTCATGCTCCATCCTCCATGATGAACGTCTACGAGCCGCGCGTCCGTGGCGGCTCAGGTCGATCCGGGAGATCCGGATCACGGCACCTGAGCATAGCCGACACCCGATGCGGGTGGTATGGCCGATTTCCTACACGCGATGAGCGTCCGGCAGATACTGGAACAGCCAGGTTTCCGTCAGCGGCTGGTTGCGCAGCGGCAGGAAGCAACGCAGATCCACCGGCTGAGTACCTTCCACATCCAGCAGGTCGAACACCGCGCGCCAGCGATCGGTCCCGACGACCTTGAGCGAATAGCTGCCCGCGATCCGGCCGCGCGAGGCCCACACGTTCGGCAGAATGTCGAAGCGCTGCGGCATGTCGGCCAGATTGGCGCCGGCAAAGTCGATGACGAACTTGCGCGCATTCTCGGGCCGGATGCCTTTTTCCTGGCCCGGGATTCCGGACCGGCCAATGCGCGTATCGACGACGCGACCGACACCCTCCTGCGGATAGGGCTCCTGATCCACCCAGTGCAGGCGATAATCGAAAGCCCAGCGGGAGCCGGCCGTGATCGGCGCCTTGGGCACCCAGTAGGCGACGATGTTGTCGTGGATCTCGTCGTTGGTGGGGATCTCGACCAGTTGCACGGCGCCTTCGCCCCATTCGCCCAAAGGCTCCACCCACAAGGCCGGGCGGCGGTCGTAATAGGCACCGTCGTCCTGGTAGTGATCGAAGTTGCGGTCCCGCTGCATCAGGCCGAAGCCGCGCGGATTGTTGTCGAAAAAGCTGTTGGTCATGACGCTGAGGGGGTTGTTCAGCGGCCGGAAGATGCGTTCGCCCGCGCCCGTCCACAGCGCCAGGCCGTCGTTGTCGTGGATCTCCGGTCGCCAGTCCGAACCCTGCCGCCGGTTGGCCTCGCTGTACCAGAACATGCTGGTCAGCGGCGCGACGCCCAGGCGCGTGATCGCCGCGCGCGGGAACAGCACAGCCGACACGTCCATGGTGATCGTCTCGCCCTTCCGGCAGACGAAGCGATAGGCGCCCGACAGACTGGGGCCATCCAACAGGGCATAGATCGTCACGCTCTTGCCGCCCTCGGCCTGCTCCAGCCAGAATTGCGTGAACAACGGAAACTCCTCTGGCTCGGGCAGCGCGGTGTTGATTGCCACCCCACGCGCGGACAGGCCGTATTGATCGAACGGCCCGCTGGTGCGGAAGTAGCTCGCGCCCTGAAAAGCCAACCAGTCCGGTCCGTCCTTGCCGTCGTTCAGCACGCGAAAGCCGGCAAAGCCCAGATCCTTGGGCAAAATCTTGTCGAGGCCGGTACCGCCGTAGGTGAAATAGTCCGGCCGGTAGAGCAGCTCCCGTGCCCGGCCGTCCTCCAGCACATGGATCTTGACGCCTTGCCGCACCCAGCGGTGCAGATGGAAGAACTGCACGCCGAAGGGACGCCTAGCATCGCCCCAGAGCGCCTTTTCCTTACGATAGCGCAGCTTCTGGTGGGTATCGAAATCGATGGACTCGAGCGTGGCGTTGGCCTTGATGGGGCGCGTCTGGAAGGGCCGGGCGGCCAGATCACGCGCTTGCTGCTGCAACTGGTCGAACGAGAACGCGGCGGCCGGCCCGAAGGCGAGCCCCTCGGCCTGCGCCCATGCCGTCCGGGCCAGCGGGGGCAAGCCCGCCCATGCCAACACGGCACCGAATCCCTGAAGAAACCCGCGTCGATTCATGTTCTCTCCCACGTCCGTCGAAAAATCCGCCGCGCCGGCCGTCCAGGTGACCAGCGCCTCGTTTACACTCATGCCATGGCGATCACCCGCGCCGACTGTACTCAAGCTGCGAGGCCGAAACCATGCCGACCTACGATTATCACTGCCCCGCCAATGGACGCACGCTGTCCGCCTGGCACGGCATCAGCCGCCAGTTGACCACCTGGGGGGAGCTGTGCCGGGAAACCGGCGAACCCTTGGGCGATACGCCCCCCGATGCGGCAATCGAACGCCTGATCACCGGCGGCGGTGTCATCACCCGCGGCAGTCCGTCCGCGCCGCTCATGCCCTGCGGCAAGCACGCCTGCGGTTGCTCCCACGGATGAGCCGGCGTCCCGCGCGCCAGGCACGCGGGACGTCCCGCTTTACAGGAAGCTGCGGCTGATCAGCTCCTTCATGATCTCGTTCGTGCCGCCGTAGATCTTCTGCACCCGGCCATCGACGAAGGCCTTGGCCACCGGATACTCCAGCATGTAGCCATAGCCGCCGTGCAGTTGCAGGCATTCGTCGGTGAGCGCACACTGCAGATCCGTGGTCCACAGTTTGGCCATGGCGGCGGTGGTCACGTCCAGTTTCTTCTGCAGGTGCAGTTCCAGGCATTGGTCGACGAAGATGCGGCCGATGGTCACCTGAGTCTTGAGCTCCGCCAGCTTGAAGCGCGTGTTCTGGAACTTGGACAAGGGCTTGCCGAACACCTCACGCTGCTTGACGTAGTCGATGGTGTGCTGGAGCACGTACTCGGAGGCGGTGATCGAGCCCATGGCGATGAGCAGGCGTTCCTGCACCAGCTCGCTCATGAGGTAGCCGAAACCGCCGCCTTCCTTGCCCAGCAGATTAGCCGCGGGCACCTTGCAGTTGTCGAAGAACAGCTCGGCCGTATCCTGGGCCTTCATGCCGACCTTCTTGAGCTTGCGCCCCTTGTCGAAACCGGGCGTTCCCGCCTCGACCACCAGCAGGCTGATGCCGGCCGCGCCCTTGCTCGGGTCGGTCTTGCAGATCACGATGACCAGATCCGACATATAGCCGTTGGTGATGAAGGTCTTCTGACCGTTGA
>PKCW01000044.1 GCA_002862965.1 Pseudomonadota bacterium | reverse complement strand
CGGGTCACGGCGCCGATGGCGCTGTTGGTGTGCAGGGTCGAGAGCACCAGATGCCCGGTCAGGCTGGCCTGCACCGCGATGCGGGCGGTTTCCAGATCGCGGATTTCACCGACCATCACCACGTCCGGGTCCTGGCGCAGGATCGCCCGCAGGCCGCGAGCGAAGCTCATGTCGACCTTGGCGTTGACCGCGGTCTGGCTGATGCCCTCGAGGAAATACTCGATGGGATCCTCCACGGTCATGATGTTGCGGCTGGCCTCGTTCAGATGGCTCAGGGCGGCGTAGAGCGTGGTGGTCTTGCCCGAGCCGGTCGGCCCGGTGACCAGCACGATGCCGTGCGGTTCGGCGATCCAGGACAGCAGGCGCTCGCGCTCGGCCGGCTCGAAGCCGATCTCGCGCAGCGACAAGCGTCCCGCCTGCTGGTCGAGCAGGCGCATGACGACCCGCTCGCCGTGCCCCGAGGGCAGCACCGACACGCGCACGTCCACCGGCCGACCCGCCACGCGCAGCGAGATGCGGCCGTCCTGGGGCACGCGTTTCTCCGCGATGTCGAGCCGCGCCATGACCTTGATGCGCGAGACCAGCAGCGGCGCCAGCCCCGCCTTGGGACGCAGCACCTCGCGCAGCACCCCGTCCACGCGCAAGCGCACGCGCAGCGTCCTGGCGAAGGGCTCGAAATGGATGTCGGAGGCGCCCTCGCGCACGGCCTCGGTGAGGATGGCGTTGATCAGCCGGATGATGGGCGCGTCGTCGGCCTGTTCCAGGAGATCCGCGGGTTCGGGCAGGGCCAGCGCGAGATCGTGCAGGTCGCCGGCCTGATCCAGGCTGTCGATCACCTCGGCCGCCGCGCCGCCTTCGCCGCTGTAGAGGCGATTGAGCGCCGCCTCGAAGTCCTCCGCCGTGAGCTCGACCAGCCGCAGCGGCCGGTCGAGCCGCGCGCGCAGACTGGCCAGAACCTCGAGCCGGGCATCGGGCCGGTAGCCGATCAGCGCGTGATCGGCATGCAGCTCGGTCACCACCAGGCCGTGCCGGCGCGCGAAGGTGAAGGGCAGCGGACTCTCTTCAGCGACGGACACCGCCGCCCTCCTCGACGGGCGCCATTTCCTCGCCCGGCGCCACCTCGGGCAGCAGCGTCGGCCGCCCCGGCGCCGGCTCGCGCTGGCGCAGTTGCTGCTCGCGGATGGCCTGGTACTTGCCGTGCGTGGCGGTCACGCTGTCCTGGGCGACGAGCAGGACGGTGGGGCGCAGGAACACCATCAGATTGCGCTTGACCACGCGGCTGTTGTCGAAGCGGAACAGGGCCCCCAGCACCGGGATCGAGGCCAGCCCCGGCACGCGGCTCTGCCCCTCCGAGAGTTGATCGTCGATCAGGCCGCCGAGCACGATGGTCGCGCCGTTGTCGACCAGCACGTTGGTCTTGATGGCGCGCTTGTTGGTGACCACGTCGACCGCGCCGATGCGCGCCTTGCTGGCCTGCTCCACGCTGGCGACCTCCTGCTCCACCGCCAGCAGCACGGTGCCGTCCTCGTTGATCTGGGGCTTGACCTTGAGCGTCAGGCCCACGTCCTGGCGGTCGATGGTCTGGAAGGGGTTGAGCGCCGAGTTGGCCGCGCCGGTGTTGGTGAACTGGCCGGTGAGGAAGGGCACGGTCTGGGCCACCACGATCTCGGCTTCCTCGTTGTCCAGCGTGAGCAGGGTCGGGGTGGAGAGGATGTTGGTGTCGGTGTCGCTGAGCAGGGCGCGCAGCAGCACGGCCCAGTCGGTGCCGCTGCCGTTGACCTTGCCGATGGCGAGCGTGCCGCCCTCGCCGACGTTGAGCGCGCCCGGGCCGGAGGTGCCGCCGCCGCCGAGGCTCGGCGCGGCGGTGCCCAGGCCGCCCGTCTCGCCGCCGGTGCCCGAGCCCAGCAAGGCCGTGGCCAGCGAGCCCAGGCTGAGGCCGCTGTTGGCGAAGTTGATCAGGCCTGCCGGCCCGGTGCCGTCCGCGATGCCGCTGATGGCCCACTGCACGCCGATCTCCTTGCTGCGGTCGGCCGAGACCTCGACGATGAGCGCCTCCACCATCACCTGCGGCCGGCGGATGTCGAGCTGCTCGATCACCGAGCGGCCGGTCGCGATCTGATCGGGCGCGGCGGTGATGACCACGGCGTTGGTGGCCGGATAGGCCTGCACGCGCGCCTTGTCGGTCCCCGCCGGCGTGGCCGGCGCGGCGCCCTCGCCCGTCTTGCCGGCCACACTGCCGCCCAGAATGCTGGCGATGATGGGCGCCACCTGCTCGGCGCGCGCATAGCGCAGCGCGGCGACATAGGTATTGCCCCCGGCGCTGCGCGGCCCGTCGAGCTGCTGGACCAGCAGGCGCAGCCGGGCACGCGTGGCGGCGTCGCCGCTCAGGATCACGCTGTTGGTGCGCTCATCGGCGACCACCTGCCCGGCCGCGCCCTCGCCCGCCAGCGCCTTGAGTGCGCGCGCGACCTCGCCCGCCGAGGCCTGGGTCAGCGCCACCACTTCCTGCTGATTGTGGGTCGGCCGGTCGAGACTGCGCACGATCTCGACCAGCCGCCCGACATTGGCGGCGAGATCCGAGATGATCAGCGTGTTGGTGTCGGCATAGGCGGCGACCAGGCCGTTCTGCGGCACCAGCGGCCGCAGCACCGGCACCAGCTGGGCCGCGGGGATGTACTTCAGCGGGATGACCTGGGTGACGAGGCCGGCGCCGGCCGGCTCGGTCGCGCCGACGCGGACCGGCGTGCCGCTCTGGCGCGCGTTGACGTCGGGCACGATCTTGGTGACCGCCCCTTCGTCGACGGCGGCGTAGCCGTTGACCTCGAGCACCGAGAGGAAGATCTGATACACCTCGACCGGCTCGAGCGGACCGGGAGAGACCACCGTCACCCGGCCCTTGACGCGCGGATCGACCACGAAGTTGCGCCCCGTGATCCGGCCGACGGTTTCGATGACCGCGGCGAGGTCGGCTTCCTGGAAGTTGAGCGTCACCGGCTCGGCGCCCCAGCCGCGCAGCGGCAGTCCGCCCAGCAGGAGCAGCATCAGCAGCGGGCCGGTCCAGCGCCGGAGGGATTCAATCGTTCGCCGGTTGGTCATGCAGTTCCCGCATCCTTTCGCGCAGCCAGGCGGCCGTTTCCGGATCCGCCTCGGAAAGATTGTTCATCCACTGGTCCATATCGGCATCGCGCGCGCCCGCGGCTTCGGTCCCGGCATCGACGGACCCCGGTCCACCGCCCGCGCTCGCCGCAGCCTCGCGATGCAGCGACAGCGTTTCCAGCCGGCCGGCGTGCTCGAGCAGGACGCGGTCGGGTAGGATGCGCTCGATGCGTGCCGCGCCCAGGGCGTCCCCTTCGCCCACCACCCGGGCCTGACCCGCGTGATCGATGATCGCGACCGGCAGCCTCAGGCCGGTGCTGACGCCCCGCAGACGCGCGTCCAGCGCGGTCGGCTGCGGGGCCACCGCCGCCGACGCGTTCTCCGCGGCAGCCGGCAGCAAGGGATGACCGAGACTCTGCGCCAGCGCGTCGGCCGCCGTGCCGGCGCTCGGGGTCGCGGGACCCTGGGGCAGCGGCGGCGCGACAGGCGCCGGCGCAGGCAGCCAGCGCAGATGGAACAGCATCGATACCCCAAGGATCATAGCCACCCACAGGGGGGCTCGTGTGCTCGGAATCCATCGACCGGAACCGGCCATCGCCATCACCCGTTGCCGCACAGTCGGCCTGTCCGCCCGCAAATCCGCGGCGCGGTGACTGTAGCGGTTCCAAATGACATTCCGGCGTCAGTCCCCATCAGCCGGCAGGCGCTCGGGAGGCCGGGGCGGTCCCCGCTCAAGCGCATGATTTTGACTCGTCTATCGCGCTGCATTAATCTCCCTAACCTTCCAATCGTTCAACCTGGCCGGCGGTCACCCGTCCGCTGCCGCGAGGCTGCGCCATCCATCGCATCCGCCACGACCCGACGCATCAGGAGACCCGGTTTCATGAGCACCGACCGCATTCATCTGGGTGACGTGATCAAGCAGGCCCCCCGGCTGATCGCCCGCATCCCCAATTTCATCAAGGCCGGCCGGATCCTGAATCCCCTGCGTCACCATACCTCCCTGGGCTCGGTCATCGAAGACGCGGCGCGGCGCTATCCGGACAATCCCGCCATCTTCTATCAGGATCGGCGCTATACCTACAAGGAATTCAATGCGCAGGCCAACCGGGTCGCGCATTTCCTGATCGACCAGGGCGTCAGGAAGGGCGATGTGGTGGCCCTGTTCATGGAAAACCGGCCGGAGTTCCTGTTCTGCGCCGTCGGCATCGCCAAGGTCGGCGCCGTGGCGGCGCTGATCAACACCTCGCAGACCGGCAAGGTGCTCTCCCACAGCATCAATCTGGTCAAGCCGGTGGCCGCCATCGTGGCCGAGGAACTCGCGGCCCCGCTGGAAGCGGTGCGCGGCGAGCTCGCGCTTCCGGCGGACGCCTTCTACTTCATGGCCGATCGCGACACGACGCGGGATTTCGGCGAAGCACCGGCCGGCTACCGGAACCTCGCCCGCATCCTCGCGGGCCTGAGCGATGCCAATCCGCCGACCACCGCCACGGTCACCAAGTCGGACTTTCTGTTCTACATCTACACCTCGGGCACGACCGGCATGCCCAAGGCGTCCATCACGAACCACGAGCGCTGGCTGGCGGCCCACGCCGGCTTCGGCCATGTGATCTCCGGCATGCGGTCCGACGACATCTTCTACCTGACCTTGCCGCTGTACCACGCCACCGGCCTGCTCGTGTGCTGGGGCGCGATCGTCTCCGGCCCTGCGGCCGTGGTCATCCGCCGCCGCTTCAGCGCCAGCGAGTTCTGGAAGGACATCCACCACTACCGCTGCACCGGCTTCGGTTATGTCGGGGAACTGTGCCGCTATCTGCTCAACTGTCCGCCGCGGCCCGACGATGCCGAAAATACGGTCCGGATGATGATCGGCAACGGCCTGCGCCCGACCATCTGGCGGGAATTCCGCCAGCGTTTCGGCATCGGCAACATCTACGAGTTCTATGCCTCCAGCGAAGGCAACGTGGCCTTCCTGAACATCTTCAACATGGACAACACCATCGGCTTCGGCGGCGGCAACATCGCGCTGGTCAAGTACGACAAGGAAGCCGAGCAGCCGGTGCGCACCCCCGAGGGCCACCTCATCCCGGCCGAGGACGGTGAACCGGGCCTGCTGCTGGGCAAGATCACCAAGGCCACGCCCTTCGTCGGCTACACCCAGAAGGAAAAAACCGAGGCCGCGATCCTGCGCAACGTGTTCAAGCAGGGCGATGCCTATTTCAACACCGGCGATCTGATCCGTCACATCGGCTGCCGCCACTACCAGTTCGTCGACCGCACCGGCGA
>PKCW01000083.1 GCA_002862965.1 Pseudomonadota bacterium | reverse complement strand
GTGTCCTGATGGCCGCCGGGTTTCGCGAGAAGAAGGGATTTCCGGATGGGCTGGAGGCATTGGGCCGGGTGGTGCGCCATCATCCGGTCGCCTTGACCATCGTCGGTGATGCCGGCGCCGATGCGGCGAGCCGCGCGGAAAAGGCGCGCATCCTGGCGACGCTCGAACGCACGGGGCTCGCCACGCAGACCCGGCTGCTGGGGTTTCAGCCGCCCGAGGTGCTCTGGCGCGAGGCCTATGCCCATCATCTTTTCCTGGCGCCGAGTGTGACGGCCGCCGACGGCGACACCGAAGGCGGCGCGCCGGTGGTGCTGATCGAGATGGTGGCGAGCGGCATGCCGGCGGTCGCCACGCGCCATTGCGACATCCCCCATGTCTTGCCCGCGGACTGGCATGCCCGGCTGGCGCCGGAGCGGGATGCGGCGTCCCTGGCCGCGGCGATCGAGGACTGGCTCGCGGCACCTGCGCCGCTGTGGGCCGAGCGGCTCGCCGCGGGGCGGGCTCACCTCGAGCGCGGCTTCGACGCCGCCTCGCAGGGGCGGGCCCTGGCCGCGATCTACGGGGAAGTCACGGCCCGCTGAGCCCGGATCGCGCCGCGGGGCGGCGGCTGTTCGCTGCGCGCCCTTTCAGGGTACGCCCCAGCGCCGATCCAGCACGCTGAACACCCGATCGGGATAGGTGTTGCGGCCCAGGCTGCCGTTGTAACGCGCCAGGGCGCGGCCGACGTTGCCGCGTTCCTTGTCGAGATAGAACTTGAGAATGGTGCAGCCAAACCGCAGATTGGTCGGCACGTGAAAGAGGTTGTCCGCAGGCCGGCCGATTTCATGCAGCCAGAACGGCATGACCTGCATCAGCCCCAGTGCGCCGGCGCTGGAAATGGCGTAGCGATCGAAATTGCTTTCCACCTCGATGACGGCCAGAACCAGCTCCGGTGCGAGCCTCGCGCGTGTCGCCTCGCGGTGGATGTAGCGCAACAGGGCCACCCGCTGCACGGGATCGGGGATCTTGCGGGCCAGCCGCCCCGACATGTCCGTCAGCCACACCTCCGCCTCGTAGCGATCCTCGAAACTGTCGCTGAGGTCGACGGCGGTCATGAGCACGGCGCGCAACTCCGGATCCGGGGGCTCGACCGGGGGTGCCGCCGCGGCGGCACCCATGAGCAGGAAGGCCGAACCCGCCAGAATCCGGATGATGCGCAGCCGCGGTAACGTCATGGGTGATCCTGATGAATGATTTCGGTGCGCAGGAGCGCGACGATGTCGCCGCAGCCGACGAGGCGGGCGGTGTCCTCGCTGCGGGCCTGGTATTCCACCTGATGGTTGCCGAGTGATCGTTCGCTGATCACGACGCGGTGGGGAATGCCGATCAGTTCCAGATCGGCGAACATCACGCCGGGGCGCAGGTTGCGATCGTCCAGCAACACGCTGATGCCGGCTGCCTGCAGTTCGGCGTAGAGGGCATCGGTCGCCTCGCGCACGGCGGCGGATTTGGCGTAGTGCAGCGGCGCCAGAGCGACCGCGAACGGCGCCAGGGCGAGCGGCCAGCGGATGCCGCGCTCATCGTGGTTCTGCTCGATCGCGGCAGCCACCACGCGGGAAACACCGATGCCGTAGCAGCCCATGGTCACGGTGCGGCTCTGGCCGGCCTCGTCCAGCACTTGCGCGTCGAGCGCGGCGCTGTACTTGGTCCCGAGCTGGAAAATGTGGCCGACCTCGATGCCCCGCGCGATGTCGAGGGTGCCGGCGTCTTCCGGGCTCGGATCGCCGGGCACGACGTTGCGCAGATCGGCGCAGGCCGGCTCCGGGAGATCGCGTCCCCAGTTCACGTGGGCCCAGGCCTTGCCGGCGGCCGCGTCGAACCAGGTGAAATCGCCGAGAATGGCCGCCGCATGATCCGCGATCAGGGTCAGGCCGGTGTGTGGCGACCGGTCCTGCATCGCGGCCAGCGCCTCGGCCGTCACCGGGCGCAGCGGCGCGCTGAGCTGGCTGAGTTTTTCGGCCTTGATCACGTTCAACTCATGTTCCTCGCACAAGACCAGCCCCACCGGCTGGCCGCCCAGTCCCTGCATCCAGTGCACCTTGACCTGCGGCGCCCGGCCGTCCGGAGCGGCGACGGGTGCCATCGGCAGGCCGGGCGCCGGACGGGCGCCGGTCGGCGCCACGGCTGCGGCCATCTCCACGTTTGCCGCGTAGTCGCTGCCGGTCGAGAACGCGATGGCGTCCTCTCCCGCGTCGGCCAGCACATGGAATTCATGGGAAAAGCTGCCGCCGATGCTCCCTGAATCGGCACGCACCGCCCGGAAGTTGAGCCCGAGACGGGTGAAGATGCGGGTGTAGGTCTCGTACATGACCTGGTAGGTGCGGTCCAGGCAGTCCGTGTCGAGATGGAAGGAATAGGCGTCCTTCATCAGGAATTCGCGCGCGCGCATGACGCCGAAGCGTGGCCGGATCTCATCGCGGAACTTGGTCTGGATCTGGTAGAAATTGACCGGCAACTGGCGATGGCTGCGAATCTCGCGCCGAAACAGGTCGGTGATGACTTCCTCATGGGTCGGCCCCAGGCAGAAGGCGCGCTGGTGGCGGTCGGCGAAGCGCAGCAGTTCGGGGCCGTATTGTTCCCAGCGGCCCGATTCCTGCCACAGCTCCGCGGGCTGGACCACGGGCATCAACAGCTCCAGGGCGCCGCTGCGGTCCATCTCCTCGCGCACGATCTGTTCGACCCGCCGCAGCACCTTCAGGCCCAGCGGCAGCCAGGTGTAGAGGCCCGAGGCCAGCTGGCGGATCATGCCGGCGCGCATCATGAGCTGATGGCTGACGGTCTCGGCGCCGCTGGGAATCTCGCGGGTGGTGGACAGATGAAATGCTGACGCGCGCATGAATCGGGTCTCCTGCAGAGGCGGTGGCGAAGGCGGGGATGGGGCAAACGCTCAATTTGACTTGATTTCCCGGGGGTGGACAAGTATTTTTGACGGTTCACCCTCCGTCTGGATGGGGCTGGCCAAACGGCGCCCTCGGGCGTTTTTCATTTGCGGCAGGCGCTGGGGTCCTGCCCGTTGGGGTCAAGGTCTGCAGGGACCGGGAGCAGCGAGCGTGGAATTGTCGGGTTCGGAGATCGTCGTGGAATGCCTCAAGCGCGAGGCGGTGGACTATGTGTTCGGCTATCCGGGCGGCGCGGTTCTCCCCCTCTACGACGCGTTCAACCTGCAGGATACGGTCAAGCACATCCTGGTGCGCCACGAGCAGGGCGCCACCCATGCGGCCGACGGTTACGCGCGCGCGACCGGCCGCCCCGGCGTGGTGCTGGTGACCTCCGGGCCCGGCGTGACCAACGCCGTGACCGGCATCGCCACGGCCTACATGGATTCCATCCCCATGGTCATCCTGACCGGCCAGGTACCGACTTCGGTCATCGGCTCGGACGCCTTCCAGGAAGTCGACTCGGTCGGCATCACCCGGCCCTGCGTGAAGCACAACTTTCTGGTGAAGGACGTCGGCGATCTGGCCGCGACCATCAAGAAGGCGTTCTATATCGCGACCAGCGGCAGGCCGGGGCCGGTGGTGGTGGACATTCCCAAGGACGTGCTCATCGCGCGCAGCGAGTTCCGCTACCCCGATCGCGTCGACATGCGGTCCTACCGCCCCGTGGACAAGGGCCATCCGGGACAGATCCGCAAGGCGGTGGAGCTCATCCTGTCCGCCCGGCGCCCCATGATCTACTCGGGCGGCGGCGTGGTGCTCGACAACGCAGCCGAGCCGTTCACGCGGGTCTGCCGGATGCTGGGGTATCCGGTGACCAACACGCTGATGGGATTGGGCGGCTATCCCGCCACCGACCGGCAGTTCGTGGGCATGCTGGGCATGCACGGCACCTATGAAGCCAACATGGCGATGCACCATTGCGACGTGCTGATCGCCATCGGCGCCCGCTTCGACGACCGCGTCACGGGCAACATCGAAAAGTTCTGCCCCTACGCCAAGATCGTCCACGTGGACATCGACCCGGCGTCCATCTCCAAGACCGTGCGCGTGGACATCCCCATCGTCGGTTCGGTGCGCAACGTCATGGGGCAGATGGTGGGCTTGCTGGAGGAGGCGCGCACGGCCGGCCGCGGTCCCGATGCCCAGGCCCTCGGCGAATGGTGGCAGCAGATCGAGGAATGGCGCGCCACCCAGTGCCTCGTCTACAAGCGCGATCCGGAGCTGATCAAGCCGCAATACGTCATCGAGCAGCTCTACGAGGCGACGGCGGGCAATGCCTACGTCACCTCCGACGTGGGCCAGCATCAGATGTGGGCGGCGCAGTACTACAAATTCGACCAGCCCAACCGCTGGATCAACTCGGGCGGTCTCGGCACCATGGGTTTCGGTCTGCCGGCCGCCATCGGGACGCAGCTTGCCTTCCCCAAGGAAACCGTCGCCTGCGTCACCGGCGAGGCCAGCTTCATCATGTGCATCCAGGAGCTGTCCACGGCGCTGCAATACGGCCTGCCGATCAAGATCGTGCTGCTCAACAACCGCTACATGGGCATGGTGCGGCAGTGGCAGGAGTTCTTCTATCAGAAGCGCTATGCCATGTCCTACATGGAGGCGCTGCCCGATTTCGTGCGTCTGGCCGAAGCCTTCGGTCATGTCGGCCGGCGCATCGAGCGCCCCGGCGATGTGCGCGCGGCGCTGGACGAGGCGCTGGCGATGAAGGATCGGCTGGTGCTGCTCGACTTCGTCACCGACCAGACCGAGAACGTCTATCCCATGATCCCGGCCGGGGCCGGCCAGAATGAAATGATCCTGGTGTAAGCATGCGACACATCGTCTCCCTCCTGCTCGAAAACGAATCCGGCGCGCTGTCACGGGTGGCAGGGCTGTTCTCCGCCCGCGCCTACAACATCCAGTCGCTGACCGTGGCGCCGACCGAGGATCCCTCGCTCTCGCGCATGACCATCGTCACCTCGGGCAGCGACGAGGTGATCGAGCAGATCCTCAAGCAGCTCAACAAGCTGATCGAGGTGGTCAAGGTGGTGCTGCTCACCGACGGCGACCACATCGAACGCGAACTGATGCTGGTCAAGACGGCGGCCCGCGGCGCCCTGCGCGAGGAAGTCACGCGGCTGTGCGGCATCTTTCGCGGCCACATCCTCGATGTCACCGAGAACACCTATACGGTCGAGGTCACGGGCAGCGGAGCCAAGCTCGATGCCTTTCTGCGCGCGCTGGGCACGGACAACATCCTCGAAGTCGTGCGCACCGGTGTCTCCGGCATGGGGCGCGGCGATACCGCGCTGCGTCCCTGAGCGACAGGCGCCATTTCACTTCCACTTCATCCATTCCAGACAGGTTCACCCATGATCAACGTTTACTACGACAAAGACGCCGATCTGTCCCTGATCAAGGCCCGCAAGGTCGCCATCCTGG
>PKCW01000022.1 GCA_002862965.1 Pseudomonadota bacterium | reverse complement strand
TGGAGGCCGTCAAGGGTCTGGGAACCATGATTGACATCGATCTTCAGAATCCAGCCGCGCGGTGGGATATCGGTTCCCTTTGGCACGCCGATCCGTGGCGCATACCCGCTCCGCGGCCGATCGAGCTGCGAATGCTTCTCCTGGTTTGCCAAATCGGCTAGAAGGGCCAGCCGCAGGTCGTTGTTGATCGCCGTATCGATTGCTTGCGGGCCGATCCCGAGCGTGGATGCCGCGCCTTTCAAGGCGTCTTTAAGGTGATAAGCCTGAACGTGCCATCCGCACAGTCGGTCTCGCCACGCGAAGATGGTGTCTCGACTCATCGTTTCCACGGATGGCCTGCAAAGAGATTCCAGGTCTGCCTGGATCGACCGCCATCGCTGTTTCCAGTCGCGGGCTGTGTCACCACCCGGTGTGAGAGTTCCCAAGACCTCGCTTGAAAAGGTGGCGGATGAGTCCGTGAGGACATCAACAATGGTCCATGCGCCTGTGCCGCATCGATCGCAGGCGGATATCCCGTACCCCGATTCGACGGCTCTGGCTGGCTCGCGCCACACTCTCTGCATTCCAGTCTGCCCATCGCCATTCCCCGAGCGGCACTGCGCCGGGGCGCCGGTTTCACAGCCGCCGGATCAGGAAGCGATGCCGACCCTCCCGCGCCTCGCTGGAGACGAGCTGGTGCCCGGCATGCTCGATCCAGGAGCGGATCTCGCGCGGTGCATGGGGCGCATCGCTCGACAGCGCCAGCACCTGCCCCACCGCCAGCTGGTCCAGCGCCTGCTTGGCGCGCAGCACGTAAAACGGCGCGGGTATCCCTGATACATCCAATTCCCGAATCTGAGCGCTCATGCTAGTGTCCCCTCCCACATCCCGGGCGTCCGGAACGTTTTATCGGCGCCGCTCGTCCAATCTTGGCCTGCGCTCGCGCACTTGTCGTTCCAAGAGGTTTTCGTGTCCCTGCGATTCGTTCGTCACCCGGGCCGCATCGGCCTGTTCTCGCTGGCGCTGAGCCTTGCCACGTCGCCGGTATGGCCCGCCAACGCCCTGCCCGAGATGGGCAACAGCGTGGATGAAGTGCTTTCCCCGGCGGACGAAGCGCGGCTGGGGCGCGAGGTCATCCAGCAACTGCGGGGCATGAACGCGCTGCTGGACGATCCCCTGGTCGATCGCTACCTGCAGTCGCTGGGCCAGCGGCTGGTGTCGCAGAGCACTGCTGCCGGCGATCCCTTCCTGTTCTTCGCGGTCCGCGACGGGCGGGTGAACGCCTTTGCGCTGCCGGGCGGCTACGTCGGCGTCAACACGGGGCTGATGGTGCTGACGCGCAACGAGAGCGAACTGGCCGGGGTGCTGGCCCATGAAGTCTCGCACGTCGCCCAGCGTCACATCGCGCGGCGCATGGCCGACAGCCGTCAGGCCAACATCCTGACCGGCGCGGCAACCCTCGCGGCCATCCTGGCCGGCGCCGGTGCGGGCAGTGGCCAGATGGTGCAGGGCGCGATCTCGGCCGGCATGGCCGCGACGGTGCAGAACGCGATTTCCTTCACGCTGCAGAACGAGAAGGAGGCCGACCGCATCGGCATGCATTTGCTGGCCGATTCGGGCTTCGATCCCGCCGGCATGCCGAGCTTCTTCGAACTCATGGCGCAGCAGAGCCGCTATTACGAAACGGCCTACAGCGATTTTCTGCGCTCGCATCCGCTCAATACCGAACGCATCAGCGAGGCCACCGACCGCGCGCGCATGGTGCCCAACCGGCCCGCCGGCGTCGCCTCCTCGCGCGCCTATGCGCTCGCCCGCAGTCGCGTGCGTGCGCTCGCCGCCCAGGACCTCATCGAGCAGGAAACCGGCTTTCGAAGCGAAATCGATCGCATGCGGGGCCTGGACCAGGAGGCGGCCCGCTACGGTCTCGGCCTGATCCTGTTGCGCAAGGCGCAGGGGCCGGCGGCGCTGGAGCAGTTCACGGCGCTGGTCCAGGCCCATCCCGAGGTGCCGGAGTATCGTTCAGGCCTGGCCGAGGCGCAGCAGGCGAGTCAGGACACGAGCGCCGCGCTGGCGACGTACCGACAGTCCCTGGCGCTGTTCCCCGATGACAGCGTGCTGTCGCTGGACTATGCGCGCACGCTGCTGATCCAGGGCGATGCCACGGCCGCTTACGCACAGCTGGAGCGGCTGCCGACGGCGCCCGAAATCACTGCCCGCCGGCTGCGTCTGCTGGCTCAGGCCGCCGAGGAACTGGGGCAGAAGGGGGAATCCCATGCCCATCTGGGGGAGTATCTGGCGCTCCAGGGGCAGACCCGCGAGGCGATCGCGCAACTCGGCTATGCCTTGAAGGAATCCGATCTCGATGCCGGCGAGCGGCAGCGGGTGGAGAGTCGGCGCAAGGCGCTCTTGCAGGAGCTCCGGGAGGCGCGGGAC
The DNA here is from genome assembly GCA_002862965.1 of Pseudomonadota bacterium. GTDB lineage: Bacteria > Pseudomonadota > Gammaproteobacteria > UBA5335 > UBA5335 > Macondimonas. The sequence continues at coordinate 2,997 of PKCW01000022.1, read as the reverse complement.
CGTTGAGCGGCCCCGCGCCGGCGCGCGTTCTTCAGGCGGCGATGCCGCTGTGGCGCAGCAGGGCGTCGATGGCGGGTTCCCGTCCGCGGAACGCGGCAAACGACTCCCCGGCCGGCCGTGAACCGCCGACCTCGAGTATCTCCCGCAGGAAGCGCCGGCCGGTGGCCGGATCGAACAGCCCGGCCTCCTCGAAGGCGGCAAAGGCATCGGCGGACAGCACTTCGGCCCATTTGTAGCTGTAATAACCCGCCGCATAGCCGCCCGCAAAGATGTGCGAGAAGCTGTTGGCAAAGCGGTTCCAGGCCGGCGGATGGACCACCGCCACCTCCGCGCGCACCTGTTCCAGAATGGCCTGCACCTGCGCGCCGGCGGCCGGGTCATGGTCGCGATGCAGGCGCAGATCGAACAGGGACAGCTCGATCTGGCGCACGAACTGCAGCCCCATCTGGAAATTGCGCGCCTCGCGCAGGCGCTCGAACAGCTCATCGGGCAGGCGCTCGCCGGTGTCGACGTGTCCGCTGATGAGATCGAGCACCTCGCGCTGCCACGCCCAGTTCTCCATGAACTGGCTGGGCAGTTCGACCGCGTCCCATTCCACGCCGTGGATGCCCGAGACCGGCAGATGGTCGACCGCGGTCAGCAGGTGGTGCAGGCCGTGCCCGAATTCGTGGAACAGCGTCAGCACCTCGTCGTGGGTCAGGAGCGCCGGCCGCCCACCGACCGGCGGCGTGAAGTTGCCGACGATGAAGGCGGCGGGGCGCTGCACCGCCTCGCCCAGGCGCCGCCGGCTCACCGCATCGGCCATCCAGGCGCCGCCGCGCTTCGCCGCGCGGGCGTAGAGATCGACGTACACGTGTCCGCGCAGGTGGTCCTCTGCATCGCGCAGCGCGAACAGCCTGACCTCGGGATGCCAGCGTTCTTCGGTGTCGACGGCCTCGAAGCGCACGCCGAAGAGGCGGCTGATCAGGCCGAACAGCCCCTCGATGACCCGTGGTGCGGGGAAGTAGGGGCGCAGCTCCTCCTGTGAAATCCGGTGCCGCGCCTGCAACAGCTTTTCGCTCCAATAGGCGATGTCCCAGGGCTCCAGGGTGTCGATGCCGCCCTGTGCAGCCGCGAATTGCGTGAGTTCGCTGCGCTCGGCGACCGCCACCGGCCGCGCCCGCCGCGCGAGATCGAGCAGAAAGCGCTCGACGCTGGCCACGTCCGGCGCCATCTTGGTGGCCAGCGATTCCTCGGCGTAGTTGGCGAAACCGATCAACCGGGCGGCTTCATGGCGCAGGGCCAGAATCTGCGCCATGACCGGCGCATTGTCCCAGCGCCCCGCCTGCGGGCCCTGATCGGAGGCACGGGTGGCGTAGGCGGTGTAGACCTCGCGGCGCAGCGCGCGGTCGTCGGCGTAGGTCATCACCGCCAGATAGGACGGTCCCTGCAGGGTCACCAGATGACCTTCGAGCCCCTGCTGGCGCGCGTGCTCGGCGAGCTGCTCCAGCGCGCTCTGCGGCAGGCCGGCCAGCCCGGCCGCATCCGCGAAATGCCGCGTCCAGGCATGGGTGGCGTCGAGCACGTTCTCGCTGAACTTGTTGGAGGCCAGCGACAGGGCCTGCATGATCTCCTTGAAACGGGTCTTCTGCGCCGGTGGCAGCGCGACACCCGCGAGGCGGAAATCGCGCAGGGCGTTGTCGATCACGCGCCGCTGCGTCGCGTCCAGACCGAGCTCCGCGGCCTGATCGGCCAGCGACTGGTAGGCCGCATGGAGCGCTTCGTTCTGTCCCACCTCGGTGGCATACTCGCTGAGCAGCGGCAGGCAGGCGTTGTAGGCCGCGCGCCAGGCGGGGCTGTCGCAGACGGCGCTCAAGTGGCTCACCGGCGCGAATGCCCGCTCCAGTGCATCCTCCCACTCCTCGATCGGCTCGACCAGATTGTCCCAGGTGTAGGGAGCGCCGGCCGCAAGCCGTTCCTCCAGGGCATTGCGATTGGTCTCGATGAGCTGGCGCACGGCCGGTTCGGCATGCTCGGGGCGAATGCGGGAAAACGGCGGCAGTCCGGAGAAGTCGAGCAGGGGATTGTCATTCATGCGCGGCGGATTCCTGATACGGTGTGACGGTCCGATCGCACCACTCTAGCATCGGTGCACAGCCCCGCCCATCCCGACGAGAGGCCGGCCATGAGCCAAATGCAGGCGTTCGATTGTGTGGTGCTGGGCGGCGGCAGCGGCGGTCTGGCCATGGCCAAGCGTGCGGCGGATCTCGGCGCCCGGGTGGTCCTGCTCGAACCGGCGGCGCTGGGCGGCACCTGCGTCCATCGCGGCTGCGTGCCCAAGAAGATCCTCTGGAATGCCGCCGAGGTGGCCCGGCATCTGGGCCATGCAGCCGACTACGGCTGGCCGGCGCCCGCGGCCGCGCCCTTCGACTGGGCCGGTCTGGCCCGCAAGCGTGCGGCCTATCTCGAACGGCTGCGCGGCGTCTACGCCGGTCAACTGGCGCAGCGCGGCATCGTGCACCTCCCGGCCGCCGGCCAATTGGAAGGCAACGGCCGCGTTCGCGCCGGCGCACATCGGCTGCACGCGCCGCACATCGTGATCGCCACCGGCGGGGCGCCCTACCGTCCGGAGGTGCCGGGCGCCGGGCTGGGGCTCACCTCGGATGATTTCTTTGCGATGCCGGCCTTGCCGGCGCACGTCGCGGTGGTCGGGGCCGGCTACATCGCGGTCGAGTTGGCCAGCGTGCTCGCGGCGCTGGGCAGCGCGGTCACGCTGTTCGTGCGCGGCGACCGGTTGCTGCGCAACTTCGATGACCGCCTGGGCGAAACGCTGGCCGCAGCTTTCGAGCAGCAGGGCATCGGCATCCGGTTCCGGCACGCGCTGGCCCGTCTGGAGCGGCAGGCCGACGGCCGGGTCGCGGTCATCGGGGCGGATGGCGCGCGCGCATCCTTCGACGCGCTGTTCTGGGCCACCGGGCGCGTGCCCAATCTCGCCGACATCGGGCTCGACCGCGTGGG
>PKCW01000233.1 GCA_002862965.1 Pseudomonadota bacterium | reverse complement strand
TCGCCTTCGGACGACGATCAAACCGGGTCTCGGACAGACTTCGCTGCTTCATGTGACTCCCTTCAACATGCCCCTGCCTGAATCGTATTGTCGCCGATCAGCTGGGTTGTGCAGAGCATCCCTTGCGCTCGGCCATCTGCCCTGGGCTGCGCTCTACGTGGTGTGCTCGTTTCCGGCCTTTCAGCTCGACGGCATCTTCGTCGGCACGAGTGAAAGCCGGCCCATGCGCGACGCGACCCTGGTGGCCCTGCTGATCTTTCTGGGCGCGAGCTGGGTGGCGGTGGAGCGATGGGCCAACGACGGCTTGTGGCTGGCTTTCGTCGGCTTCGTGATTGCGCGCGGCGGGGTGCTCGGCGTCTATCTGCCGCGACTCACGCGCCGACTTCGGCTCGAATCGATGAAATCCTGAGGGGAAGGTGGGGTGGACGATGGGGCTCGAACCCACGACCGCTGGAATCACAATCCAGAGCTCTACCGACTGAGCTACGTCCACCACTGATCTTGCGCGATGCGCCCGCCGCCGGGTTGGCGCGCCTGGCAGGAATCGAACCTGCAACCCTCGGCTTAGAAGGCCGATGCTCTGTCCGGTTGAGCTACAGGCGCTCTCGTGAACACCCTAGCGGGAATGGTCGGGGTAGAGGGATTTGAACCCCCGACACCCTGCTCCCAAAGCAGGTGCGCTACCAGACTGCGCTATACCCCGAGAGACTGACCGAGGCTCGACCTTGCCGCGACCGCATCGAGGACGGCAAGGGCGAGAATGATAGCCACCGCCCCAGCCGGCGTCAATTTTGCCCGGTAGCCGACCCGGGCAGCGCCGCCGTGCCCATCGACCGGCTGCGGACCAGGGCGATGTTCATGCCGCCGCCCGGCTCGTAGCCGCCCAAGGCCTCGGGCGGCAGATATTCACATTTGGCGCGCCGCGTCAGGTTGATCTGGATGTCGTAACCCATGCCGTCGAACCATTGCGGCAATCCGTCGAGATCCAGCCAGGTGTGGAAGGGTTCCCCGATGCGTCGCCACACCGCGCCGGCGACGGCGCGACGCAGGCGCGTCCCAACGGTTTTCGGACGCGTTTTCGTCAGTTCCAGCACGCGAGTATCCATATAGTCGAAAGCGATCATCACGCCGCTGCTGCACAACCCATCGAGTTCGCGGAACACGCCTTCCACCACGGGCTTCGGCAGGTAGTAGGTCACCCCCATCCAGTTGACGAACGTCGGCACGGCCGGATCGAATCCTTCGGCCAGCAGGCGCTCGCTCAACGACTGGGCTGTGAAATCGATGGGCACGAAGATCTGGTTGGGATGATCGATCAGCCCGCGCTCGGCCAGACGTGCACGCTTGGCGGCCTGCGTGGCGGGGTGATCCAGCTCGAACACGCGCAGGCGGGCCATGAGATCCGGTCGGCGCCAGGCAAACGTGTCCCAGCCGGCCCCCAGGATGACGTACTGGCGCACACCTTCCCGCTCCATGGCGCGCACCAGTTCATCCTCGGCGAACCGGGCGCGCAGCAGGAGCGCCGCCAGGAGTTGCTTCAGCCGCGGCCGGCGCCGGAACAGCCGCGCCATGAACCGGTAGGTCCGCGGCCGGTTGACGATGCGCCGGCCCCGCGCGTTCAGCAATTGCTCGGCAATCGTGTCCTTGAAGATCGGGATCTCGGCCCTTACCGCCAAAGCCCGAAAGAACATGACCGCCCGGGATGTGAAACTCCCTTTTCCTTCACGCATGTCGCCTCCTGCGTCTGCGCTCCCCCGAGGCAGCAGTCTAGTTCATGAACCGCCAATTGCGCGCAAGGACTCCGGGCCCAGTTGGCGCATCTGCGTCAGGATCCAGTCCTGACGGCTCCGGACGTATGCCGTGGGCGCATCGGCACGATAGCGGACCGGGTTGGGCAGCACGGCCGCGAGCAGGGCTGCCTCGCGTGCATCGAGATGGTCGGCCGAGACGCCAAAGTAGTATCGGCTCGCCGCCTCCGCGCCGTAGATGTTGTCCCCGAATTGGGCCAGGTTGAGATACAGTTCCAGAATCCGCCCTTTGGACAGCAGCGCTTCCATCCAGAGGGCGAGCCATGCCTCGAGTCCCTTGCGCAGCCAGCTCCGCCCCGGCCAGAGAAACAGGTTCTTCACGGTCTGCTGGGTGATGGTGCTGGCCCCGCGCGTCCGTCCGCCCCGCGCATTGTGATCCGCCGCACGCCGGATCGCCTCCAGGTCGAGCCCGAAGTGGGTTGGAAAGCGCTGATCCTCGGCCGCGATCACGGCCAAGGCGAGCTGCGGTGAAATCCGGTCGGCGGGCACCCAGCGATAGGCCGGCAGGCGCCAGTCGCCGGCCGCGACGTTGCGCGCCAGTTGCTGCACCATGAAGGCGCTGGTCGGCGGGGGCAGGATCGCGAGGCCCATGAGTGGCGCCGCCGTCATCGCAAGCGCTGCTCCCGGCAGTGCCCAAAGACACCACCTCCGCCACCGCCGCGAGGGTCGCCGCGCCGCCCGGCGCTCGCCCGGCGGGATGCTGCGATGCGACCAGGGCGGCGGGGTCGGCATGATCGAAGGTGCTCCGTCTGGAGGTGCGTGGAATGCCGGATCGAGCTCGCCTCGCCCGGGTGTGCCGCCACGGTGGCCGCCCACCGGTCGGCCGTTCGCCGGGCCATGGGCATCGGCGGCGAGCAGTACGGCCCTCGGGTCGCATCGGATCCGGCAACCGCACCGGCGTCATTCACGGGATTCGGGTCTCGGCGCGCCGCGGCACGCTCAGTCCAGGGGCATGTCCGAGCGCATGAGGCCATACTTGCGCAGCTTCTCGACCAGCGTCGTCCGTCCCACCTGCAGCAGCTTGGCGGCCTTCGACACGACGCCGCCACTGGCGTCGAGTGCCTGCCGGATGAGATGAATCTCGACATCGGCCAGGTACTGTTTCAGGTCGATACCCTCGCGCGGCAAGCGCGGCAGTGCGGACGCCTCACCATTCGCGAGACTCTCCAGCGCCGGGTGAACCGCCGCCGGCTCGCCGCCCACGCCGTCGCCCGCCGCCGGTCGATAGGCCTCGGGCAGATCGACCAGGTCGACCTTGCCGAAGGGATGCAGAATGGCCAGGCGCTCGACGAGATTCGCCAGCTCGCGCACGTTTCCGGGCCAGCGCGACTGGCAAAGCGCAATGACCGCGCCCGGCGTCAGCCGGACCGACGTGCCGCGTTCGTGCTCGAGCCGGGCGACGATCTCTTCGAGCAGCAACGGCAGGTCTTCGATGCGTTCGCGCAGCGGCGGCATTTCGATGGGGAAGACATTCAGCCGGTAATAGAGGTCTTCGCGAAACTGGCCTTTCGCGATCTGCTCCTCGAGCACCCGGTGGGTTGCCGCGACGATCCGCACGTCCGCCGGCAGGCTGCGGTTGCTGCCGACGCGCTCGAAGACCCGTTCCTGCAGGACGCGCAGCAGCTTGACCTGCATCGGCAGACTCATGTCGCCGATCTCGTCGAGAAACAGGGTGCCGCCCTGCGCCGCCTCGAAGCGCCCTTGGCGGCTGCTCACGGCCCCGGTAAACGCCCCTTTCTCGTGGCCGAACAATTCCGATTCGAGCAACTCCCCCGGGATGGCGCCGCAGTTGACCGCCACGAAGGGGCCGTTGCGGCGCGTCGAGTAGTAGTGGATGTTGCGGGCCACGACCTCTTTTCCGGTGCCGGACTCGCCAAGTATCAGTACGTTGGCATCAGACCCGGCGACCTGACTGATCAGCTTGCGCACATTGCGGATGGCGCGCGAGTTCCCCACCAGACTGCGGAACAGTTCCACGTTCCGCGGTCTGTCCTTTACCGCCAGACTCTGCCGGTAAAGGTCGACCTGCCGGAGTGTTTCCACCAATTGCTCGTGGCGAACCGGCTGCTGCAGCGGCCAGAGCGGGTTGTCCTGCGGACCGGCGCTGGTCGCGTCGAGCCACAGGATGGGCAGTTGGGGCGCCTCGGCGTGCAGGCGGGACAAGGACCGGTCCCGTTCCGCGGCGGATGCCAGGTGACCCACGCACACCGCGGCCCAATCCCGGGTGCGCCACTGCGACCAGTCCCAGGTTGCCGGGTCGGCGACCTGCTCGCCTTCGACATCGATGAAGTCAAAGATGGCTTTCAGAGACTCGGCCTGGCGCGCATCATCGTCGAGAATCAGAATCTTGGAATGCGCCATTTCCTTCCAGAGCCCCCGCATTGCATCGACTGTTCTTAGAATTTCGGTATGTACACCACGAGTGCCGCAAATTGTCAATTTTTTGTCTGACCACGGGCCCGGCCGGCCGGTACAGCCGCCCGCTGCGTCGGCTACAATGGCCGCGCCGCACGCCCGGGTGGCGAAATCGGTAGACGCAAGGGACTTAAAATCCCTCGGGCCTGTCCCATGCCGGTTCGAGTCCGGCCCCGGGCACCACGTCCCCGCGGGCGTGGGCACGTTCGTCCAGCAACGATCGACATCTCGGGCGCGGCTGGGCATGACGGGACGGCATCGGGATCGCTGCGACGCGGCCGTCCGCTCGCGGAATCGACCCCTTGCATTTTCAATGCCGATCTGACATACAAGGGCAGGCTTCAGGAAGAGTAAGGGTCAACCGTTCGGGGCACCCCATGCACAACTTGAATCAGCACGTCCTTCGGACCGATGCGGGCGGCATGCCGCTGGAGTGGATCGACTACCAGCAAGCCGCGCGGCTGCATCATCTCGGCGAGGTGGCCTATGCCCTGGGGGCGCCGCTCTACCGGATTCGCGGCGGAATCAATGCCCGCAGCGGACGGCGCAGCGTCATCGAGGTCCAGTCGATCCTGGCCACCTTCGGCCACAACCACATGCTGCATGAGCTCAGGGACCGCTATACGCCCCCGCTGGGCAATCGCACCCTGTTCCGCCGCGACGGACACCTCTGCCTCTATTGCGGCGGCTCATTCCCGGCCGTTGATCTCTCGCGCGACCATGTGACGCCGCTCAGCCAGGGGGGCAAGGATCTCTGGACCAACGTGGTGGCTGCCTGCAAGCGGTGCAACAACCACAAGGCCGGGCGCACGCCCGAACAGGCCGGCATGCAACTGCTCGCGGTGCCGTTTTCGCCGACGCACGCGGAGTACATCTACCTGCAGGGGCGACGCGTGCTGGCCGACCAGATGGCCTTCCTGCGCAGCCATTTTCCGCGCTCCAGCCCGCTGCACGCCCGCATCGCGCACGTCGCGGCCGACTGAGCTCCCTCAGACGCTCCAGCCCCGCGTCCGGCCGATGATCAGCTCGGCCAGGAACGCCGCATAGAAGAACACATCGGTGCCGGGCCGGATGAAGGCATGCGCTCCGCGCGTGACCTTGACCGACTCCGTGCGCCGTGGATCAACGAACCACAGCTTCATGCCGCCCTTGACCCGGTCGCGGAGGGCCTTGCCGGGGTTGGGCACCTGCAGGAA
>PKCW01000163.1 GCA_002862965.1 Pseudomonadota bacterium | reverse complement strand
GTTTCCATGCGCGTCCGCGTTCGCATCCGCACTTGCGGTGAAAAAGCCATCTTGAGAGGTTGTTGCCGTATTCTTGATGATGCTGTTTGTGCTGCTGTTCATCTCGTTAACCGCAGTGCGGAACTCACGTAGTGCACTTTCCACCTTACCTAAAGCAGTAAGCTGCGCTTGGTATCGATCGGCTTGCAGCTGGGCACCGGACCCATCCTGCGACTGCTGGGTGTGCCATTGGTGCTGTTGGCCATTCCGGCCCTGCTGGGCGCCTCGGCGGCCTTGGCGATCTCGGGCATTCCGTTCCAGGGGCCCTTGGGCGCTGCGCGGGTGGGTTACATCGATGGCGCGTACGTGCTGAACCCCACCGGCCGCCAGCTCGGGCGGTCGGATCTGGATCTGGTCGTCGCGGGAACCGAACAGGCGGTGCTGATGGTGGAATCCGGCGCCCGCGAACTGCCCGAATCGGTCATGCTCGGCGCCGTGCTGTTCGGTCATGACGAGATGCAGGCCGCCGTGCGCGCCATACAGGAGTTTGCCGCCGAGGCCGGCAAGCCGGCCTGGAGCTGGCAGCCGCACAAGGCGGACGAATCCGTGATCGCCGCGGTCTCGGCACTCGTCGAGAGCGCACTCAGTCAGGCCTACAGCGTTTCGGAAAAGCAGGCGCGCCAGACGGCCGTGGTCGAATTGCGTCAGCGCGCGGTGAACGAACTGGTCATTACCGAAGGCGTGTTCACCGAAGCCGCCGTCAAGAAAGCCTTTGCGGATCTGGAAAAGCGCATCGTGCGCGAGCGGATCCTGAGCGGCGCGCCGCGCATCGATGGCCGCGATCTCAGGACCGTGCGGCCGATCAGCATCGAGGTCGGCGTCCTGCCGCGTACCCACGGGTCGGCGCTGTTCACCCGCGGCGAAACGCAGGCTATCGTGGTCACGACGCTGGGTACCGCGCGGGACGCGCAGGTCATCGACGCGATCGAGGGCGAGCGCAAGGAGCCGTTCATGCTCCATTACAATTTCCCGCCCTACAGCGTCGGCGAGACCGGCTTCATCGGCTCGCCCAAGCGCCGGGAAATCGGCCATGGCCGGCTGGCGCGCCGGGCCATCGAAGCCATCCTGCCCGACATGAGCAGCTTCCCCTACACCATCCGCGTGGTGTCCGAGATCACCGAATCCAATGGGTCGAGCTCGATGGCCAGCGTCTGCGGCTCGAGCCTGTCGTTGATGGACGCCGGCGTGCCGGTGAAGGCGCCCGCCGCCGGGATCGCCATGGGGCTGATCAAGGACGGCGACCGGTTTGCGGTGATTTCCGACATCCTGGGTGACGAGGATCATCTCGGCGACATGGACTTCAAGGTGGCCGGCAGCGAGCGGGGGGTCAGCGCGCTGCAGATGGACATCAAGATCAACGGCATCACCCGCGAAATCATGTCGGCGGCACTCGACCAGGCGCGTGAAGGCCGGCTGCACATCCTCGGCGAGATGGCCAAGGTCATCGACCGCTCGCGCGAGGAGATGTCGGAGTGGGCGCCGCGCATCCTGACCATGCACATCAACCCCGAAAAGATCCGTGACGTGATCGGCAAGGGCGGCGCCACGATCCGCCAGATCACCGAGGAAACCCGCACCACCATCGACATCACCGATGACGGCACGGTCAAGATCGCCTCGGTCGACCGCGCCGATGCCGAGGCTGCCCGCCAGCGCATCGAACTCATCACGGCAGATGTCGAGGTGGGCAAGGTCTATCAGGGTCGTGTCAGCAAGCTGATGGACTTCGGCGCCTTCGTCACGATCCTGCCCGGCCGCGATGGGCTGGTGCACATTTCCCAGATCTCCGACGAGCGGGTCGAACGGGTCAGCGACAAGCTCAAGGAAGGAGATGTCATCGACGTGAAGGTGCTCGAAGTCGATCGCCAGGGTCGCATTCGCCTCAGCATGAAGGCGATCTACGCGCCGGAATGAGACTGCCTGCCTGATGTGAATAAAACGCCGCTTTCGAGCGGCGTTTTTTTTGGGGGGGCATCGCAGGACTGCGAAAGTCGGTCAACCGGTGTTCTGCAAGCCCAGCGAGATGGCATTCACGGTGATCACCAGGGCGCGGAACAGCGCGTCGTCCTGCCGGTCGCCGGCCCGCCAGCGCGCCAGGAGGTCGACCTGCAGCAGACTGACGGGGTCGAGATAGGGATTGCGGGTGCGGATCGAACGCTGCAGGATGCGGTCCTGCTCCAGCAGCGCGTGGGTGCCCTTGAGCCTGAACACGGCGGCGACCGTGTCGTCGTAGGCCGCGCGAATGCGGCCGGTCAGGTGGCTGGCCGCCGCCGGCACGAGCTGCGCGTAACGCTCGGCGATCCCCAGATCCGCCTTGATCAGCACCATCTCGGCATCATCCAGCAGGTTGCCGAAGAACAGCCAGTCACGCGCCAGTGCCGAGAGCGTGTCTGCCCCGAACTCGGCCATCGCGGCCTGCAGGCCGTGGCCGAGACCGTACCAGCCGGTGAACAGATAGCGGTTCTGTGACCAGGAAAACACCCAGGGAATGGCGCGCAGATCCTTGACGCCGGCCATCTGGCGGCGCGAGGCCGGTCGCGAACCGATCTGCATGCGTTCGATGACGTCGATCGGCGTGGCGTGGCGGAAAAAGGTCATGAAATCCGGGTGGTCGACCAGCTCGCGGTACCGCAGGCGGCTCTCCGCGGAGATCCGCTCCATGACCGCCCGGCGCAACTCGTCGTCGGCGGGGCCGGGCTGCGCGGTCGCGAGCGCAACAGCGCTGACGGTCTGTTCCAGCGTGCGGATGGCAATGCCGCGCAGGCCGAACTTTTCGTTGATGATCTCGCCCTGTTCGGTCACCCGCAGATGACCGGCCACCGCGCCGGGCGGCGAGGAGAGCACCGCCTTGTGGGTCTTGCCACCGCCGCGGCTGACCGTGCCGCCCCGCCCGTGGAACTGCGTCAGTTCCACGCCGGCCGCTGCCGCCACGCCGACGAAGGTTCCCTGGGCGCGCTGCACGCTCCAGCGGGAACAGGCAAAGCCGCCATCCTTGTTGCTGTCCGAATAGCCCAGCATGATGATCTGGCGCCGACCCCGGTTGTCGAGGTGGGCGCGGTAGACGGGTTCGTCAAACAGCGCGGTCATGATGCCGGGACCGTGTTCCAGATCCCCGATCGTTTCGAACAGCGGCGCCACATCCAGCGGCACCTCGCCGTCCCGACCGAGTCCCGCCCAGCGCGCCAGCAGCAGGACCGAGAGGATGTCGTCGGCGCCCTGCGTCATGCTGATGATGTAGGGGCCGATGGCGCTCTGCCCGTGCCGGCTGCGCACGTCGCGGATGGCCTGAAACACGGCCAGGGTCTGCTCGACCTCGGGATTGGCCGGGATGCGCGGCGGATCGGCGCTCACCAGTGCGCGGCGGAGGACGACGAGGCGTTCCTCGGCGGATCGATCCAGCCAGTCGGCAAGGCCCAGGCACTCGCCGATGACGCGCCGATGCACCAGGCTGTCCTGCCGCACGTCGAGCGTCATGGCGTGAAAGCCGAAGGTTTCGACGCGTCGCAACAGCCGCTGCACGAGGAACAGCCCGGCATGGCGGCCCTTGTGCGCCTCCAGGCTGCCGGCCATGAGGCGGACATCGTCCAGAAATGCCGCGGCATCCCGATACGCGCCGTCGGTGTCGCGCAGGGTGGCCGCGAGGCGTGCGTCCATGAGGCGCAACATCAGCCGGTAGGGCATGGCGCGATGCCGGGGGGCGATGCTCGCCAGCCGCTCGGGGAATTGCTCGCCGTAGGCGTCGATGCGCTGCCGGAGCGCGTCGCTGATCCCGACCCGCGTGGTCGACTGGCTGAGTTCGCGGTACAGCTCGTTCAATTCGCCGCGGTAACGGGCCAGAATCTCGCCGCGCTGACGTTCCAGCACGCGCCGGATGCTGGCCGCCGAGACATTGGGATTGCCGTCCATGTCGCCGCCGACCCAGGACGCAAAACGCAACAGCGGGTGGGACACATAGCCTTGCGCGGGCGGGCCATAGACCTGGCGGACGGCCGCCTCCAGTTCCTCATAGAAGGCCGGGACCACGCGGTAGATGACCTGCAGCAGGAAGAACAGGACATGCTCGTGTTCGTCGTCGACCGTGGGACGCACGTCCGGATCGCTGTCCGTCTGCCACGCCGCGGTCAGGTGCATGTGGATGTTTTCGAGTATGCCGGCCGATTCCTGCGGCGTGAGATTGGGATTGAGCCGTTCCACCAGGCGCTGGGCGATCCACTGCTGCTTCTGCAGCAGGGTGCGCCGACGTGCCTCGGTGGGATGGGCGGTGAAGACCGGCTCGACCCAGAGGCGCTGCAGCAGAGCGTCGAGATCGGTCAGCGACAATCCCGCCTCGCGCAGACGCGTGACCATGTCCAGCAGGCTTTCCGGCTGCGGCGTGGTCAATTCGCGGGCATAATGCCGCCGACGGCGCAGGCGATGCACCTTTTCGGCGATGTTGACCGACTGGAAAAATGACGAAAAGGCGTAGGTGAATTCCACCGCCTCATCCGTCGACAACGCCGCCAGCCCGGTGCAGAGTCGCTGTTCGGCCTCGGCAGAGCCGTCCCGACGGGCTTCGGCGAGCTGGTGAGCCTCCTGGAACCGTTCCACCAGCGGCCAGCCGGTCTGCTCACGCAGGGTTTCCTCCAGCAAGGCGCGCAGGGTGTCCATGTCGGCCAGCAGCGCCTGGATGGGATCTGCCGGTGAAACGGCGACATCGGTCATTGCTAACTCCCGGATGGCGAAGTGGGGCACTCGTCCGGGGGTGCCGGACCGGATCAGCTGGTGTTGCCGGAATCGAGCAGGTCGGCGATGCCGAACACGGCGGCCAGGTTGCGTGTCTGCTCCGGCAGCCCGAGAAACCGGATCGAGTGGCCGGCGGCATGCGCCATCCGTTTCCAATGCAACAGGAGTGCCAGCCCGCCGCTGTCGGCGCGCGTCACGGCGGTCAGGTCCACCGTCAGCGCCTTGCCGATCGGCGGGCGACAGTAGGGCCGGAAGGCCTCGATGCCACGAGCGGCCGACATGAAGCTCAACTCGCCGGCGACCCGGATCACCGCTCCGTCGCGCCCGGCGGTCAATGCGATGGTCGCGGCCGGATCAGCTTTTCCGGACATTCGTCTGGGTCGCTGGAATGTTCTGGGTCTTCATCTTCTGGATCAGTCCGTCCAGGCCCAGACGGCGGGCATCGTCCTGCAGAACGTTGCGATAGCTCATGATGAAACTGACGTTCTCCGCCACGACGTCGTATACCTTCCATTCGCCCTGTGGGTTGAGGTAGAGGTAGTACTTGACCTGAACCGGCCGACCGTCCTTCATCACGATCTCCATCGGCACGGCCTTGTCCCAGTCGAAGTAGCCGCCGGTCGGCCGTTTCACCTGGATGGGCTGGTCCTCGTAGGACAGCAGGGCATCGGCATAGGT
>PKCW01000176.1 GCA_002862965.1 Pseudomonadota bacterium | reverse complement strand
ACAGGACGAGCGCGGTCGAGGTCAGCATCCACGCCGTGTTGCCGGCGTCTAGCGTCGGGGTCGGCGCGGCTTCCTGGGCGCCGAGCGCAAGCGGGAACAGCGAAAGTCCCGCGAGTGGCAAGACCCTGAGCAGGGAAAGGCGATTATGATTCATGGTTACTCCTGGACGGGTGGGGAAAAATCATCCCCGGCCGTGGCCTCAGAGCGCGTCGTTGCCCGATTCCCCGGTGCGGATCCGGATCACCTGTTCCAGGTTCACCACGAAGATCTTGCCGTCTCCGATCTTGCCGGTATTGGCGGCTTTGGTGATCGCTTCGATCACCGCGTCCACCAGGTCGTCACGGATGGCGATTTCGATCTTCGCTTTCGGCAGGAAGTCGACCACGTATTCGGCGCCACGGTAGAGTTCCGTGTGCCCCTTCTGGCGTCCGAAGCCTTTGACTTCGGTAACCGTCATGCCCTGCACGCCCAGATCCGCCAGTGCTTGGCGGACATCGTCGAGGCGAAAGGGTTTGATGATGGCGGTAACCAGTTTCATAATCGATCTCCTGCGCGGGTGTAGGGGCCTGATGGTCCGGCAGTCTAGCACCGCGGCGCGAGTCGGGAGCATCGAACGCACGTCAAGGCGGTGACCGGTTGGATCGCCGCGTTCCTGCGAGGGCAGGCCAGCCGGCGATCGGCGTTCACGAGCCGTGCGGTCGGGCGATCAGATGGCGTCACCTCCCGATTCGCCGGTACGGATCCGGATCACCTGTTCCAGATCGAACACGAAGATCTTGCCGTCGCCGATTTTCCCCGTGTTCGCAGACTTGGTGATCGCTTCGATGACCGCATCGGCCATGTCGTCGGTCACCGCGATTTCGATTTTGACCTTGGGCAGGAAATCGACCACATACTCGGCGCCACGGTAGAGTTCCGTGTGCCCCTTCTGGCGTCCGAAGCCTTTGACCTCGGTGACGGTGATGCCTTGTACGCCGATGTCCGACAGGGCTTCGCGGACATCGTCCAGTTTGAACGGTTTGATAATGGCGGTGACCAGCTTCATGCGTATTGACTCCATGGGGCTAGGAAATGCAGATGCGTGCCGGCTCGACTCGACGGCACGATCGTGTGGGACAAAGCAGATTCCATGCCACGACGTAAGGGCCCGATGTCGGCGGGGAGCCGATTAAAAATGGGGCGAATGGCGCAGGATTGCTAGAATCGAAAAGCCGGCAAGATTTCCATTGCTCCGTAATAGGGCCCCAATTTGGTGCGCGCCACCGGGCTGCCGCCGTGAGGAACCATCTGATGAAAGAGAATGCCGCCTGGATCGAAGAACTCTCCGGTGAACTGGCCGGCGGGGTGCCCGGTGTCACCGAGGGGATGCGCGCGGACTTGGCGCGCAACTTCAAGGCGCTGTTGCAAGCGACGTTTCGGCGCCTGGATCTGGTGACCCGCGAGGAATTCGAGATCCAGCAACAGCTGCTGGCGCAACTCCGCGGCGAACTGTCCGCGCTGGAGCGTTCGGTGGCGGATCTGGAGCGCGGCGCCGCCTAGGCGCGGTTGCGCCGCGCGCCGCGGTCCAGCGCCAGTCGGCAGGAAGCCGGCCGATAAGGAAGCCTCAGGAAGAGGAGCAAGGTCGCATGGGACTCGCCGTCATTCATACGCGGGCGCAGGAGGGGCTTCGGGCGCCCCCTGTGGCCGTTGAAGTCGATCTTGCCAATGGCCTGCCCGCCATCACCGTGGTCGGCCTGGCCGAAACCGCCGTCAAGGAGAGCCGGGACCGGGTCCGGGCGGCGCTCAGCAATTGCGGCTTCGAATTCCCGGCGCGACGCATCACGATCAATCTCGCTCCGGCCGACCTGCCCAAGGAGGGCGGCCGTTACGACCTCGCCATTGCACTGGCCATTCTCGCGGCGTCGGGACAGATCCCGGCCGCGGCTTGCGCCGGACTGGAATTCATCGGGGAGCTGTCGCTGGGCGGCGAACTGCGTCCGGTGCGTGCGGCGTTGCCGGCGGCCCTGGCCTGTCGCGATGCCGGGCACACGTTGATCGTGCCGCAGGCCAATGCCGCCGAGGCGCGCCGCGTCAGCGGCCTCTCCCTGCTGGCGGCGCGGCATCTGCTCGAGATCTGCGCCCATCTCAAGGCAGAGACGCTCCTTTTGGAAGCGACGCAGGCGCCGGAACCCGTGCCGGGCGAAGCGGAACCGGATGTGGACCTGAGCGATGTGCGGGGGCAGTACGCCGCCCGTCGCGCGCTGGAGGTGGCAGCAGCGGGCGAACACAGTGTGCTGATGATGGGACCGCCCGGCACGGGCAAGAGCATGCTGGCGCGACGTCTGCCCGGCATTCTGCCGCCGCTGACCGAGACCGAGGCGCTGGAGGTGGCGACCATCGCTTCGGTCAGCGACCTCGGCTTCAGGTCCGATCGATGGAAAAAAAGACCCTTCCGAGCCCCTCATCACACGGCGTCCGCGGCGGCGCTCGTGGGGGGCGGAAGCGTGCCGCGGCCGGGCGAGATTTCACTCGCGCACCGCGGCGTGCTGTTTCTGGACGAACTGCCGGAATTCGATCGCCGCGTCCTGGAGGTATTGCGCGAGCCCCTCGAGAACGGCGAAATCCACATTTCGCGAGCAGCGCGGCAAGCCGTCTTTCCGGCGCGGTTCCAACTCATCGCCGCCATGAACCCGTGTCCCTGTGGCTATCTCGGCGATGCGCGGGGCCGCTGCCGTTGCACCGAGGAGCAGGTGGCGCGCTACCGGTCGCGCATCTCCGGACCCTTGCTCGATCGCATCGACCTGCACGTCGAGGTCCCCGCGGTGAAGACCGAAGCCTTGGGCGATGCGGCGCCGCCGGGCGAATCGAGTCAGGCGGTCGGCGAGCGGGTCGCGGCTGCGCGGGCGCGTCAGTTGGCCCGGCAGGACAAGCCGAACGCCGCCCTGAATCAGCGCGAGACCACCCGGCTGTGCATCGTGAAGCCGGCGGTTCGGGATCTGGTGTTACAGGCGATGGAACGGCTCGGACTTTCGGCGCGCGCCTATCACCGGCTGCTGCGGCTGGCCCGGACCATCGCCGACCTGGACGAATCCGACGTCATCACCGCCCGCCACATGAGCGAGGCCATCCACTTTCGCCTGCTCGATCGCCAGCCCATTCGTTGACGCGTCGGCCCGGCCGACAGGTAGGCGCGCCGCCGGCCGATAAACGGTCTGGAAGATGGCGCGACCGCGGATGGGGGCAAAAGCTTGAACCGCATGACGAGCTGGCTGGGACAACGGCTCAGCAGCTATCTCAGTCAACGGCTGAAAAGCCACGAGCCGACCGTGGCGATGGATCTGGCGCGCTACGCCGCCTGCCTGCGCGCGGCGGACGTCCTGCTGGTGGAGGGCGACACGCGCCTCAGTGTGGCCATCAAATACCTGACGCAGTCGACCTGGTCTCACGCGGCGCTGTATGTCGGCCCTGATGCGGGCCTGCGCAACGACGCCGGCGAGCCGCTGGTCTTCATCGAAGCCGATGTGGCGGCAGGCGTCAGGGCGCTGGGGATGGACGCCTATCGGGGGTTGCACTGCCGGATCTGCCGCCCGGTGGGGTTGACCGGTGTCGAGCGGCGTCAGGTCGTGGACTATGCCCGCAGCCGCCTGGGGCACCGGTACGATCTCAAGAACGTGATCGATCTGGCGCGGTTTCTGTTTCCGACTCCACCGGTCCCGGTCAGCTGGCGGCGGCGGATGCTGAATCTGGGCAGTGGTGACCCGACGCGAGCCATCTGCTCCACGCTCATTGCGCAGTGCTTCGACGCCGTGAAATATCCGATCCTGCCGCAGGTGGAAACCGTGGCTGCCAGTGGTGCGGGCGATGGCAGGTCGCGCCGCGTGCACCATCTTCGGCATCACAGCCTGTATGTGCCGCGGGACTTCGATGTCTCGCCGTACTTTCAAATCGTCAAGCCGACGTTGACGCTTGGGTTCGACTTCCATCGCTTGGTCTGGGCAGCCGAGGAGGGCGCGCCGGACGGTGCCGGCGCCGTGGATGGCCAAGCCGGTGCAGCGTCGCGGGACACCGTCTCGTGATCGTGGCGGGTTCCGGCGAGATCCTTGCGGCGGCCCACCGGAGCCCGCCAAGCCCGATCAGGGCGACAGACTGCTTTGCTTCAGCATCTCGGTGAGCGCGGCCTTGAGTTCATCGTCGCTCAGGCCCGGGTTGCCGCCCTTGGGGGGCATGGCCCGGATGCCGTTCACCGAGTGATTCACGAGCGTATCGAAGCCTTGCGCGAGACGGGGTTCCCAGTCCGCCTTGGCACCGATCTTCGGAGCGCCGAGCACGCCGGCGCCATGGCAGGCGGCGCACACCTGCTGGACCACTTCGGCGCCGGAGCGAGGCGCGGCAGGTGCCTGGGATGCGGCCGTACCGGCAGTTTCGAGCGGCTGGTCGCTGGTCCGTACCTCACCGATCGGGGCAATCCGTTCCTTCAGCGCCGCCAACTCGCGTGCCTCGAGCGGGCGGTCCTCATGGGCGAAGCCGCCGATGAAGTAGGCCAGCACCCCGATGAAAACGGCAAATGCGACCATTGCGCCGAGCACGCCGACCAGCGTGAGCATCGAATCGTTTTCCTGCTCCGACACAAGAGCCTCCTTAAAAAAGCGACAGGAAAGGGCAGACGTTGCGGGGTGCGTGCCGGTCATCCCCGTTCCCGGTCCCGCAGGGTGGCTAAGTATACGCGTGGCCCATTGCCTTGGCACGCGTCCCCGAGCCCACTGGGCGATCCCGCGTCGGGAGCGGATCGGGCAGTAACGTGGACGCGGCGCGGGGGAGTCGCTATTCTATGCCGCTTGGCGCCCGTAGCTCAGCTGGATAGAGCGTTGCCCTCCGGAGGCAAAGGTCAGAGGTTCGAATCCTCTCGGGCGCGCCATCTCCCACCGTTTCGGTCAAGCCGACCGCATTGCAGGCCGGTATCCCTCCGTGCAGTGCCGTAGCCCGACACAGGCCAACTGTCGCAGGCTTAGTCCGGCTGGCTAGGCAACTTCAGAACAGCAGCAATCCATGGCTGCCGGCAACGGCGCCGAGCACCGTCAGCGCGGACAACAGCAGCAGGACCTGATGCAACCGGCTCATGCGCCGAAACACCGCTTCCGGCGCCTGTTTGGCCTTGCGCGCGAAGCGCTCGCGCAGCAGCGGCTCCAGCACGAACAGCATGAGCATGAAAAAGATCCACAGCCCGAGCATGCCGCTCATCCACCAGAATCGCGGCTCATGGAAACGAGGCCAGAGGTCCATGCGGTCGGTCAGCCACAGGCCGCTGATTCCCGCGAGGGGGATAGAGACGCGCGCCTGCGCCGAGAAGCGCTGTTCCACGCTTTCGAATGCCTCGAGCGCCTGCCGGGTCGTGGGTCGCGCCTTGGCAAACGGCAATACGACCAGCGTGACGAAGGAGAGGCCGCCGATCCAGTGGATGACGGCCAGCACATGCAGCGCGCGGACCAGGGCTATGTCCATCAGCGTCT
>PKCW01000307.1 GCA_002862965.1 Pseudomonadota bacterium | reverse complement strand
CACGAGGACAACCTCACCACCCTGACCCCGCTGCTGGCCATTCAGGACACCAGCATCACCGCCACCGACCTGATCCAGTGGGCCCGCGGCGTGGACCTGCTGGACGCCGACCGCGACGGCGTGACCAATGAGATCCGCAAGCAGATGGCCGATCCGCTGCACACCCGGCCGGTGCTCATCACCTATGGCGGCACCGAGACCAGTCCTGATCTCACCATCTACGCCATGACCAACGACGGCTTTCTCTACGCCCTCAATCCGAGCGACGGCACCGAGCGCTTCGCCTTTATGCCCAAGGAGCTGCTCCCCAACATCGAGGACCTCTACGTCAACGAGGCCGGCACCAACCACGTCTACGGCCTTGACGGACCGCTCGTCACCCGCGTCAAGAACACCGGGGACGTAACCCTGGACTCGAGCGCGGGCGATTTTGCCTGGCTCTATCTCGGCATGCGCCGCGGCGGCAAGAACTACTACGCCCTCGACGTCACCGACCGCACCACGCCGCGGCTCAAGTGGATGATCAAGGGCGGCGTGAGCGGCAGCTTCGCCGAATTGGGTCAGAGCTGGTCGGCGCCGGTCATCACCCGCATGAACGTCGGCGGAACCGCGCGGAACGTGATGATCTTCGCCGGCGGCTATGACCCCAACCATGACACCAAGACGACCCGTAGCAACGACGGCCAGGGCCGGGCGATCTACATCGCCGACGCCGACACCGGCGCCTTCATCTGGTCGGGCGGCACCGCCGACACCAGCCCGGAGACCTTCACCAAGACCTTCGCCGACATGCACTACGCCATCGCCTCGGACGTGAACGCGCTCGACATGAACGGCGACGGCTACGCCGATCAGCTCTACGTCGGCGACCTCGGCGGCCAGCTCTGGCGCTTCGACGTCGCCAACGGCCAGAGCGGGGCCAATCTGGTCACCGGTGGCGTGATCCTGGACGTGGGCGGCACGACCGCCGCCACCAACCGCCGCTTCCACTACGCGCCGAGCGCCGCGCTCGCCCGGAAGGACGGCGTCACCTACCTCGCGCTGGCCGTCGGCAGTGGGTGGCGCGAGCACCCGCTCGATACCGTGGTCGACGATCGCTTCTATGTCATCAAGCAGCCGGCTGCCTTCGGCCCGCCGCTCAACAGCGGCGGCGCAGTCAGCTACACCAAGCTCACCGAGTCCAGCCTCTCGGACATGACCACCAACCTGATCCAGCAGGGCACCGCCGCCGAGCAGACCGCTGCGGCGGCGGATCTCGCCGCCAAGCAGGGCTGGTACATCCAGCTCGAGGACGACGGCGAGAAGGCATTGGCGCAGGCCGAGATCTTCAACGAACAGATCGTGTTCTCGACCTTCACGCCGGCGGTGAGCACCACGACCTGCGGCGGCGCGGTCGGGGCCGGCGCCTCCTACCTCGTCGACCTCTACGACGGCCGCGCGGTGCAGAACCTCGACAGCACGGCCGATGACCCGAACCGGGACAAGCCCTGCACCGAGACGGGCGTGAGCTGCATCAAGGCCGATCGCAAGCGCGGCCTGCGGCGCGGCGGGATTCCGCCCGGCGCCGTGATCCTGTTCCCGCCCGGCGCCGACCCCGTGATCCTGATCGGGCCCGAGACGCCGTTCACGGCAAACTTCGGCCAGCTCACCCAGCGCACCTTCTGGCGCGACGTCCCGAACTGATGGAGACCCACGATGCACGATCATGCCCCTTCACCCGCCTCCCGCGCCGCCCGCGCGGGAGGCTTCACGCTCATCGAGATCATGATTGCGGTGCTGGTGCTGTCCCTGCTCATCCGCATCGCGGTGCCGAGCTATCGCGAACAGACGCGCAAGGGCTATCGCAGCCTCGCGACAGCCGCGCTCATGGATCGCGCCGCGCGGCTGGAGCGCTGCGCCGCGCTCGATGCGAGCAACGGCTTTCTCGCGGCCAACGCGGCCTGCCCGACTTTTCCGAGCAACGTGGTCGATGAAAGCAACACGGCGCTCTGGCAGATTGCCATCCCCACTCGCACAGCGACCACCTACACCCTGCGCGCCACCCCGGTCACCGGAACCGCTGCAGCGGGCGACACCACCTGCGCCACAATCCAGCTCACCCACACCGGTGCCCGCAGCGCCACCAACAGCAGCAGCGCCGACAGCACCGCGCAATGCTGGTGAAGCGGCCGGGACAAGCCGCCGCTTCTGCCGCCGGCGCCGCAATGCCGGCTGCGCGGCAACCGCCTGGTGACGGGTTCCCGATCCGCGCCACAAGCGCGACTCATGAAGCCGCAATGCCGGCTGCGCGGCAACCGCCGGGTGACATGCGGCGCGACATGCGCGGGCTCCGGCTGCCGGACGCCGATCGCCGGCACCGCATGGCGGGCTTTTCCCTGGTGGAACTGCTCATCACGGTCGTGGTGCTCGGACTGCTCGCCGCGCTGGCCGGCCCGCCACTGGCGCAGTGGCTGGGGGACCAGCGGCTGGTCGCGCTGAACAACCTGCTCGCCGGCGACCTGCAACGCGCCCGTGGCGAGGCGGCCCGGATGCGCCGCGCCGTGGTGCTGTGCACGCGGACGACGGCGCTGACCTGCAGCGGGCAGGCGGCCTGGGAGACCGGCTGGTTGGTGTTCGAGGATCCCGACGGCGACCGTAGTTGCGCGGATGCCAACAACGACGCGCGCTGCGACGGCGACAACGGCCGGCTGCTGCGTGTGCAGCCCGCGCTGCCGACCGGCGTGAGCCTGCGCAAGACCGGCACTCCGGCCGACCGGATGCGCTTCACCGATACCGGCACCGCGGCCTTCTTCAACCACCGCTACACGTTCTGCGACAGCCGCGGGGCGGTCGCCGCGCGCGGACTGGTGCTGGCCAACACCGGGCGCATCCGCCTTGCCGGCGCTGGGGATACGCTGACCTGCCCCTGAGCACCGCGCGCCACGCCCCGCTCCTCACCGCAAACCGCGTCGTGCCCGTCACTGGCGCGCGCCGCCATGTCACTCGTCATCCCGGAACTGCCATTCCCCTCCGTCATCGCGAGGCCGCAGGCCCGTGGCGATCCAGCAGCCGCCGGCCACCGTGGCGGGCTTCCGGACCACGGCCTGCGCGGCTGGCGCACGAAAGATGGGTTGCCGCGTCGCTGCGCTCCTCGCAACGACGGCAGGGCGCATCGCCGCCACTTTCGTCATCGCGAGGGCCGCAAGGCCCGTGGCGATCCGTCAGCCGCCGGCCGGATCGGATGCGTACGCCGCCACACTGCCGTCATCGCGAGGGCCGCAGGCCCGTGGCGATCCAGCAGCCGCCGGCCACCGTGGCGGGCTTCCGGACCACGGCCTGCGCGGCTGGCGCGCGAAAGATGGGTTGCCGCGTCGCTGCGCTCCTCGCAACGGCGGGGGGGCGCATCGCCGCTGCCGCTCTCGTCATCGCGAGGACGCGCTGGCGGTAGCAGAGGACCAATCCGGCGTGAGGCGCATCGCCGCCACACTGCCGTCATCGCGAGGACCGCAGGTCCGTGGCGATCCAGCAGGCGCCGATGCGCGGGAACGACCGCCGTCAGGCGATGGAGACGCCGCGCAGGGCGCGCGGCAGGGCGAAGACCATGGTCTCGACGGGCCCGGGCAGCTCGCGTACCGTGCCGCCTGCCGCGCGCAACCGGTCGATCACCGCCTGCACCAGGGTTTCGGGCGCCGATGCCCCGGCGGTCACGCCGACCCGGGCGATCCCTACCAGCCACTCCGGACGGATGTCCTCCGGCCCGTCGATGAGGTAGGCGGGCTGGCCGCACTGCTCGGCCAGCTCACGCAGCCGGTTCGAGTTGGAGCTGGTCACCGAGCCCACCACCAGCACCAGATCGACTTCGCGGGCAAGTTCGCGCACCGCATCCTGGCGGTTCTGGGTGGCGTAGCAGATGTCGTCCCGACGCGGCGCGGCCAGGGCGGGGAAACGGGCCGTCAGCGCCTCGATCACGGCGCGGGTGTCGTCCACCGAAAGCGTGGTCTGGGTGACATAGGCGACCCGCTTCGGATCGCGGACCGCGAGCGCCGCCACATCGGCTGGCGTTTCCACCAGATGGATCGTCCCGCCGTGGCGGGGATCGAAGCGACCCAGCGTGCCTTCGACCTCGGGATGGCCGGCATGGCCGATGAGGATGGCATCGAAACCCTTGCGGGCCAGGGCGGCCACTTCCACGTGCACCTTGGTGACCAGCGGACAGGTGGCATCGAACACCGTGAGGCCGCGCCCGCGGGCCTCGTCGACGACGGCGCGGCCCACACCGTGGGCGGAGAAGATGACGGTCGCCCCGTCGGGCACCTCACGCAATGCCTCGACGAACACCGCGCCCATGGCGCGCAACCGCTCGATGACGAAGCGGTTGTGCACCACTTCGTGGCGCACGTAGATCGGCGCGCCGAAGGCCTCCAGCGCCCGCTCGACGATGTCGATGGCGCGCTCGACGCCGGCGCAGAAGCCGCGCGGGTTGGCGAGGACGATTTCCATGAGGGTGTCTCCCGGCGCGACGCCCGCGCCTCGATCGGATGCGCCGGCCTCGGGCTGGCCGGTCAGCCTCCTATCATGCCACGGGCGACGCCCGATCCCGAATGCCCCCATCACCGCGCGCTCGGTAAAGGCCCGGCGGATGCGCCATGGTGCGCCACGGCAACGCCGGATGAGTTCCAATGCGCGCACTGGCGGTCGATGAAATCATATAGCTTGAGCCCCGGCCGTCTGGGTTTTGGTCCGTTGTTCTGCGTTGCCCTCAAAGACGGCTGATGGCCAGTGCGAGGGCACCCAGCAGAGCGGCGGCCCCGAGCGCCAGAATCACATAAGCCCCCCGCACCATGCCCCGGATTTCGCGCTTGATGGCGTTGCGGTCGTTGACGCGGGGAAAGGGCTGGTCCGGCACCGGCAGATCGAGAAACGCGCACAGCGGTGCCCAGCCTTCGGCGACGCTGAACACCAGCAGGCGCTCGGCCGGTATAGTGGCCCTGACCTCCTCGACGTGACGCTGGTATTCGGCGACCGCCGCCGCCCGGTCCGGCAGCGTCCCCTTGTGGAAGCGCTGCCAGATGAGTTTGCGCGCCATGGGGCCGAACTTGCGCGCGAATGGCGTCACCGCTTCGAGCACCCGCCACTGCCACAGACGCTCGGTGAAGTAGATGGTGTCCATCACACTCTCATACCAGGCCTCGGCCCCGGCCGGATGCACCGTGAGCAGCACCTTGGCGTCCGGATAGGCGATCGTGAGTTCCCGCCAGACGCAGGCGGCCGGATTGTCGACCGCCGCCCGGTAGCCCCCGAACACCTGAGACCAGTCGTGCGCGGCACCCGGCGGCGCGTCGGCGACGCGCCGCCAGAAATCGACATGGCGCGCGTTGTCGGGATTCCCGATCACCTCGCGCATGTGGTAGCAGCGCAGACCCAGTTGCGCCCCTGGGTTCGTCAGCGAGAGGCAAGCTCTTGACAGAGGAAGACCCTTGAGTCGCAATGAGTTGGTCTGTCTCTCTCGCTCTCCCC
>PKCW01000174.1 GCA_002862965.1 Pseudomonadota bacterium | reverse complement strand
GGCGCTGAGCCTCCAGCACACCATCGGCGAAGCTGTGGGTTGCACCTTCTCAGCGAGACTCTCCGCGGGCTCGAAGTGTCTCGCCAGCGGCGCGGAGGATTCCAAGGTGTGGATCCACGGCCTCAGCGACAGGGCGGCGCCGAGTTCGTCGTCCTGAGTCTGCCCAACTCCCTTCCCCATGCACGGCTGGGCTTGGCGATTTCGGTCAAGGCGGCGGGTAACGCCGTCGCCCGGAATCGACTCAAGCGCCTCTGTCGCGAAAGCTTCCGGCAGAGCCAGATCGACCTCGCCGGATGGGACATCGTGGTCATGGCCCGGTCGGGCGCCGCCGGCTTGACCACCGCCGCATTGCTGCACGCCCTCGATCGCCACTGGCGACGCATCGCCGCACGGGCTAAAGTGCCGGTCTCGATTCCTCCCGAACGCCTTTAGGCCTGTCGTCATGGAAAACATACGCTTCACGCTCTATGCGGTTCTTGCAGCCGTCGTCTTCTTGATTTGGCAGGCCTGGACCGAAGACGCCGCAAAGCTTGCCGCGCCGCCGGGTGCGCCCCCGGCCATGACGGCAGAGGCGCCGAAACCCGCGGTTGATTTGCCGGCCCTCGATGCGCCGACCCTCGCGCCCCCGGCGCCCGGGGCAAGCGCGCAGCCGACGCCGGTCATGGCCAGTGCCGAACGGATCGCCTTCCAGACAGATCTCCTGCGCGGCAAAATCGATGCAGCCGGTGGTGATCTGCGCCAGTTGGAACTGCTGGAATACCCACTGTCGGCGGATGATCCCGCCACGCCGGTGCGCTTGCTCGCCGATGGCGACGGGCAATTCTTCATTGCCCAGAACGGCCTGCTCTCCGCCGATGGCCCCGCCCCCGATCATCGCGCCGTCTACCGTTCCGATCGGGACCAGTACCGCCTCGAATCCGGCGCCCAGACCCTCGAAGTGCCGCTCGGCTGGAGCGATCCGTCCGGCCTGACCGTGACCAAGCGGTATATCTTCGAACGCGGCAGCTACGTCGTGCGGGTCGTTTTCGCCGTGGAGAATCGCGGTGAAACCGCTTGGCGCGGCAGCCTCTACAGCCAGTTGCAGCAGCTTCCGCCCCCGCAACCCAAGCGCAGCTTCCTGATGCCGCACACTTTCGCGGGCGTCGGCTTTTACGACGGCCAGCGCTACCAGAAGCGGGCCTTCGACAAGCTCGCCGCAGAGCCGGTCGATCTGCGCCAGCAGGGAGCCTGGGCCGGTTTCGTCGACCACTACTTCCTCGGCGCGCTCCTGGGCAAGGACGGCGTCGAAAACCGCTATTACAGCAAGCTGTTGCCGGGCGGTCAGAGCATCATCGGCTTGACCGAACCCGTCGTCGAGTTGGCGCCCGGCGAATCGCGGACGCTCGAAACCCAGCTGTTTCTGGGACCCAAGGAGCAGGATCTGCTGGCTGGAGTGGCGCCCGGGCTGGAGCGCACCGTCGACTACGGCTTCCTGACCATCATCGCCAAGCCGCTGTTCTGGGTCATGACCTGGCTGCACGCCGCCCTCTTCGAGAATTGGGGCCTGGCCATCATTGCCCTCACCGTGCTGATCAAACTGGGGTTCTTCAAGCTCTCCGAATCGCAGTATCGCTCCATGGCGAAGATGCGCGAGTTTGCGCCGCGCATCCAGGCCTTGCGCGACCGCTACGGCGAGGACAAGCAGAAGCTCAACGAAGCCATGATGGAGCTCTACCGCAAGGAGAAGTTCAATCCCTTGGGCGGCTGTTTGCCCATTTTCGTCCAGATGCCCGTGTTCATCGCGCTGTACTGGGTCTTGCTGGAAAGCGTGGAACTGCGTCAGGCACCGTTCTTCTTCTGGATCAACGACCTGTCGGCGAAGGATCCCTACTATGTGCTGCCGGTGCTGTTCGGCATCAGCATGCTGATCCAGCAAAAGCTGAGCACGGCGCAAGGCACCATGGACCCCATGCAGGAGCGCGTCATGATGATGATGCCGGTCCTCATGACCGTGTTTTTCGCCCTGTTCCCCTCGGGTCTGGTCCTGTATTGGGTGGTCAGCAACAGCCTGGGCATCCTGCAGCAGTGGTACATCACCCGCAAAGTGGAGCGCGAAAAGACGCGGCACGCGCCGGCGGTCTGAGCCGCTGAGGGGGTGATGACCGCGTCCACCGACACCATTGCCGCCATCGCCACGCCGCCGGGTTTCGGCGGCGTCGGCATCGTCCGTCTCTCGGGCCCCGCCGTGCCCGCACTGGCCGTCGACCTTCTGGGGCGACTGCCTGCTCCGCGCCATGCCACGCACGCACGCTTTCGCGACACCGAGGGCGCCGTGCTCGACGCCGGGCTGGCGCTCTATTTCCCGGCGCCCCACTCCTTCACCGGCGAGCACGTGCTGGAGCTGCAAGGCCATGGCGGCCCGGTGGTGCTGGATCTCGTGCTGGCGCGCTGCTACGGGCTCGGCGCCCGTCCGGCCAGACCCGGCGAATTCTCCGAACGCGCTTTTCTGAACGGCAAGCTCGATCTCGCTCAGGCCGAAGCCGTGGCCGATCTCATCGCCAGCGGCTCGGCTGCGGCGGCGCGGGCCGCCATGGCCTCCCTGCAGGGCGTCTTTTCCGACCGGGTCACGGCGCTCACCGAGGCGGTCATCGCCCTGCGCGTCCACGTCGAGGCGGCGATCGATTTTCCGGAGGAAGAGGTCGATTTTCTCGCGGATCCGGACATCGGTGCGCGACTTTCGGCGCTGCGGGAACAGCTCGCCGCGCTGAGGGCGTCGGCAGGGCAGGGCCGGGTGCTGCGCGACGGGTTCACGGTCGTGATCGCCGGGCCGCCGAATGCCGGCAAATCCAGCCTGCTCAACGCCCTGAGCGGCGAGGAAACCGCCATCGTCAGTGCGCAGGCCGGTACCACGCGCGACATCCTGCGCAGCCAGATCGTCATCGACGGTTTGCCTTTGCACGTGATCGACACCGCCGGTCTGCGCGCGAGCGACGACAGCATCGAACAGGAGGGCATCCGCCGGGCCCGCGCGGCCGTGGCCGGCGCCGACCGGGTGCTGCTGATGCAGGATCACAGCCGGCTGCCGCCCGGCCCCCTTCCCGGGGCGGCCGAGCTGTTGCAGGCGCACGACCTGCCGCCCGATCTGCCCGTCAGCCTGCTCTACAACAAGATCGACCTCAGCGGTGGTCCTGCGGGCCTGTGGGACGGGGCCGCCGCGGTGCCCCACATCGGCCTTGCGGTCACGACCGGCGTGGGGCTCGATGCCCTGCGCGCACATCTCAAGGCGTGCGCCGGCTACAGCGTAGGTGCGGGCGTCTTTTCGGCTCGTCGTCGGCATCTCGACGCGCTGGCGCGCGCCGCCGCGCATCTCGCGCTGGCCGAAACCCGCCTGCACCACGACCGCGCCGGCGAACTGGCCGCGGAGGAACTGCGCCTCGTCCAGGACGCCTTGGGCGAAATCACCGGCGCCTTCACCAGCGACGACCTGCTGGGCCGCATCTTCACCAGTTTCTGCATCGGCAAGTAAGCATCGGCCGTCACCGATCTCGACCGGGAGCGGCGGGACCAAGGGAAAACGCGGGATAGCCATGAAGCGCGTCGCGCGCGATCGGGCGCCACGTGGCCTAGTTCGACTTCGACGTGCTCTGCGGTCCGGGCCGCAGCCAGCGCGATTATCTGGAACTGGCCGAACGGTTCGAAACCTTGCTGATCAGCGGTATCCCCATCCTGGACGAACGCAAGGAAGACGCGGCGCGGCGGTTGATCCATCTCGTCGACGTGGCCTATGACCACCGTCTGGCGCTGTTCCTCACCGCCGAGGCTGACGCCACCTCCCTGTACCAGGGCAAAAAACTGACTTTCGAGTTTGCCCGCACCGCCAGTCGATTGCAGGAGATGGGGAGCAGCGCCTACCTCGCCCAACACCATCGACCCTGACAGCCCCCGCCCGGCTCGCCGTTTGAGCGTCTGCCGGAGACGCATCTGCGGCCGTTTGGTAGCGGGCCCAGCGGCGCGTATCGGCTGTCGCGGCCGTGTCCGGTGCCGGCCATGGGGGGAATCAGGACCGGGCCTTCGACGAGTGATCGCAACGGTCATCCTGAAATCCATTCGCGCTGAGTGGGCGCCCAACCGCTGCCTGGCGAATCCGGTAGCGGTCGACGCAGGCACGAACAACCGCTAGACTCTCCGCCGTCATCGGGGAGTAGCCGCTCTTCCGCCGGAAGAGGCTTGCGTCAACACACTTGGCCCACCGGCCATGGCGCAGGCAGTCGCGCACCTGGCAAGACCTTTGACCACAGCGCCTCCGCAGGCCGGGGCGGCGCCGTGGTCAGCTGCGTCGTTCCGGCCGGGGAATTTCATGGAAGCCTTCTTCGTCTCCACGGGCCTCGTCGCGCTGGCCGAAATCGGCGACAAAACCCAGCTCCTCGCCTTCATCCTCGCGGCGCGCTTCCGGCGCCCCGTCCCCATCGTGCTGGGCATCCTCGCGGCCACGCTGTTCAATCACGGGCTCGCCGGCAGCCTCGGCGCCTGGATTGCGGGCGCGATCGATCCGGCGATCCTGCGCACGGTGCTGGGGCTGTCCTTCCTGGCCATGGCCGTCTGGATGCTGATCCCCGACCGCATCGACGCGGACGAAATGCGTCTCTCGCAGCGGCTGGGCGTCTTCGGCACCACGCTGATCGCCTTTTTCTTCGCCGAGATGGGCGACAAGACCCAGATCGCCACGGTGGCGATGGCCTCGCATTACGCCGCGCTCGTACCGGTGGTGGCCGGCTCGACGCTCGGCATGATGATCGCGAATGTCCCGGCCGTCCTGATCGGCGAGCGACTGGCGCAGCACCTGCCCACCCGTCGCATCCATCAGCTCGCCGCCGCGCTGTTCGCGCTGCTGGGCGCCGCCGTCCTGCTGGGCGTCGGGACGTGAAGCGGGTCTGTTTCGCCGCAGAGGCGCCCGCATGATTGGGCTATCATGAGCGCTCCGCCGCTTCCCGCGAGTCGACCGACCATGGACAACACCGCGACTCCGCCGCGTCATCCGACCCACGCCGTGCGCGTCCGCAACCTCACCGTCGGCGGGAGTGCGCCCGTCGCCGTGCAGTCGATGACCAACACCGACACCGCCGACGAGGTCGCCACCGCCATCCAGGTGGCGCAGCTCCATCGCGCCGGCTCTGAACTGGTGCGCATCACGGTCAACACGGCCGAGGCCGCCGCCGCGGTGCCCGGCATCCGCGAGCGGCTCGACCGCATGGGCCTCGACGTGCCGCTGGTCGGCGATTTCCACTTCAACGGCCACAAGCTGCTCGCCGGTGATCCGGCCTGCGCCGAGGCGCTGGACAAATACCGCATCAACCCCGGCAACGTCGGCAAGGGCCAGCGCCGCGACAGCCAGTTCGCGCAGATGATCGAGCTGGCATGCCGTTACGACAAACCGGTCCGCATCGGCGTGAACTGGGGCAGCCTCGATCAGGATCTGCTGGCGCGCATGATGGACGACAACGCCCGCCGGCCCGAGCCGTGGG
>PKCW01000157.1 GCA_002862965.1 Pseudomonadota bacterium | reverse complement strand
GCGATGGTGATTTCCCGGATCAGCTTGGTGAAAAGTTTGCCGCGCCGTGCATCCTGAGCATTCTTGCGATGCTGGATGTTGGCCCATTTGCTATGTCCTGCCATCGATCGACCACTATTGCCGTGCAACCAAGCCCGGGGCGCGCAGGGCGGCCCCGGCCAACCTCAGAACGTGATGTTCAGCCCGAGCTGGGCGCCCTTCTGGAGATCCTGATCGCCGGCATCCTCCAGCTCGACCCGGGTCACGCGATAGCCCACATAGACGCGCGTCTCGTTCAGCACCTCGTATTCGATCCGGGCGGCGGCGTCCAGAAGCGATTTGCCCTCGCCGAAGGTCAGTACCTCGGGAGCATAGTTGAGCGCGAGCGCCAACCGGGCACGATTGAGGTCCGGCGGCGTGACGTACAGTTCGCCCGTCAACGCGAGGGCGCTGACATCCTCGTCCGGCTGGTCGAGCGACGCGCCATAGAGCGTCGCGCCCAGCGCACCTTCCACGCCCGTGGTATAGCCGCCGGCATCCCCGCGAACTTTCAGGCCGAGATGGATCAAATCACCCTCGTCCGTGTTGTGCAGCGCGCCGACTTCGGCCTTGAGCGTGCCGCCCGCTGCGGGCGCCACATCGCCTTCGTAGGCGGCGCGAAAGGCATCTTCGCCAACCGCCAGGTCCACGGTGTGGGCCGATACCGCCATGGGTGCCAGCAGGCCGATCAGGATGGAACGCGAAAACAACCGCATGAAAACACTCCCTTACCATTCACCAGCGACGCGGACGACCCGCAGGCCAAACCGCCAAATGGCGTTTATCATACCCGGATTGACCACCCGCCCACATCCGAAGGCGCAGGCACGATGACGGCCTCCACAGTTTCGCCGCCCACCACGTTCGCTGCCGCAGAGGCCTATATCCGCGATTTTCCGGCGCACTCCGCCCGGGCGCTGCAAGCCGGACGGATGGTTCAGGAACTCGGCCTGGGACAGGACGCCGTCGTCGCGGCGATGCTCTATCCGCTCATCGAGTCAGGCGCACTGCCGCAGGCCTGGATCGACCCGCCGCACCCCGATCTGCCGTGGCGCCTGCTGAAGGGACTGGACCGGCTGCGCATGATGGACGACCTCGCGCCCAGCCAGGCCGCCGTGGCGCCCGACGTCCAGCTCGAGCGGCTGCGCAAGATGCTGCTGGCCATGGTCGAGGACGCCCGGATCGTCGTCATCAAGCTCTGCTACCGGTTGCACACCCTGGAGTCGGCCAAGTCCCTGCCGGTCGAGGAACAGCAGCGGCTCGCCCAGCAGACGCTCGACCTCTTCGCGCCCCTGGCCAACCGGCTGGGCATCTGGCAGATCAAGTGGCAGCTCGAGGACTGGTCGCTGCGCTACCTGCACCCCGATGCCTATCACAAGATCGCCCGCTGGCTGGACGAACGGCGCGCCGACCGGGAACGCTACATCCGCGACACCATCGCCGCGGTCCAGGCCGAACTCGACCGCTACCACATCCGGGCCACGGTGACGGGCCGCCCCAAGCATCTCTACAGCATCTGGCGCAAGCTGGAGCGCAAGGGCATGAGCTTCAGCGGCCTGTTCGATGCGCGCGCGATCCGCGTGCTGGTGGAGGACATTCCCGCCTGCTACGCCGTGCTGGGCCTGATCCATGGCCGCTGGCAGCCGATCCCGGGGCAGTTCGACGACTACATCGCTTCCCCGAAGGAAAACAACTACCAGTCCTTGCATACCGCCGTGATCGGCCCCGCCGGCAAGACACTGGAAATCCAGATCCGCACCCAGCGCATGCATGAACAGGCCGAGCTGGGCGTCGCTGCGCACTGGCGCTACAAGGAAAGCGGCGTCTCCCCGGATGCCGGGCTGGAGCGCCGCATCAGCTGGTTGCGCAAGCTGCTCGAAAGCAGCGGCGAGGACGGCAATGCCGAGGATTTCCTGGACCGGTTCCGCGCCGAGATCGGCGAGGAGCGGGTCTACGTCATCACCCCGCGCGGCGACATCCAGGACCTGACCGCCGGAGCCACCGCGCTCGACTTCGCCTACGCGGTCCACACCGACGTGGGGCATCGCTGCCGCGGCGCGCGCATCAACGGCGCCATCGCACCGCTGACACGCCCGCTGCAGAACGGCGACCGGGTGGAAATCCTCACCGCCAAAGAGCCGCGCCCCAGCCGCGACTGGCTCATCCCGCAATTCGGCTATCTGACCACCAGCCGTGCCCGGGCCAAGGTGCGCCAGTGGTTCAAGCACGAGGACTACAACCAGAACGTCGCCACCGGGCGCGACCTCCTCGAACGCGAGCTGGGCCGGCTGAGCATGGGGGACGAACCCTATGACGCGCTCGCCGCACAGTTCAATTTCTCCAAGATCAACGACTTTCTCGCCGCCATCGGCGCCGGCGACATCACCACCGCGCAGATCGCCGGGCGGCTGCAGCCGATCGTGCCCAAGGAGATGGTCCCACCGCCCGCGACCGGCCGGGAACGGCCTGCGGCCGAACGCAGCGGCATCCACGTCCACGGCGTCGGCCGCATGCTCACCACACTGGCACGCTGCTGCAGCCCGGTGCCGCCCGAACCCATCATCGGCTACATCACCAAGGGCCGCGGCATCACCGTCCACCGCCGCGACTGCCGCAACGCCCTGCGCCTGGAAAGCGGCGCCGCCGGCCGCATGGTGGAAGTGAGCTGGGGCGACACCACGGCCCAAACCTACCCCGTCACCATCCGGGTCGAAGCCTATGACCGCCCCGGGCTGTTGCGCGACATCACCATGCTGCTGGCCAGCCAGCGCATCAACGTGCTGGGCGCCAACACGCACACCGACAAGGAATCGGGCCACGCCGTCATGGACCTCATCCTCGAGATCACCGGCATCGCCCAGCTCAGCAGCGTCCTGGCACGCATCAGCCGCTTCCCCAACATCACCAGCGCCCGCCGCCACGATTGACGGACGCGGCGGCCGGCGGCTGTACGAAGAGCGGGACCATCTGGGCGGGGTGCGCGCGGTGCGGGATCTGGACCGCGGCGGGATCCTGGGCCAGTTCGACTACGCTCCCTATGGCGAGCTGCGCCAGCGCAGCGGCACCGCGCTCCCCGAGCGCGGCCATGCCGGTATGTTCCGCCACGCCGACTCGGGGCTTTACCTCACCCATTACCGCGCCTACAGTCCCGTCCATGGCCGCTGGCTCAGCCGCGACCCGATCCGCGAGGCCGGCGGCGTCAATCTTTACAGCTATGTTCGAAACAACCCATTAAGCTTCATTGATCCGCTGGGACTAGAATGGCAATTCTCACAAAGCACAGGCCAGTGGAGTCACGTTGATGACCAAACTGGTGCTGTTACTCCTGTAGGGCAGGGATATTCCGGAACAGGCGAAGGCCGCAACAATCCCGCCATGCAAGACGTTCCCAACGTGGGTCCCACGCCTCAAGGCACCTATGACATAGGGCCAGGCCATTACAGTCCGAATACTGGGCCGAACACCATGAATCTGACCCCGCGCCCTGGAACAGATACTTTTGAGAGAGATCTATTTCGTATTCATGGCGATAATGCAAGCCACGATGCATCCCATGGCTGCGCGATAGCTCCGCCAAATGTCCGACGGCAAATTAATAACAGCGATGACCGCGCTCTTCGTGTGGTGCCATGAAACGAAGCCCATCATTCCTGGCATCGGTAACTACGCTGCTTGTTTTCTGGAGTGGTTCAGTCTCAGCAGGTGGAAGCGTTTCGTTTTTACTCCCTAGCGGAGTGGAGGTTGAGATTGTGGAGATGCCGTTTCAACGCGCCTCATTCACGGTTTCAGATTGTGACGATCACAGCGCGGCTTGCCTCATCAACGGACATGTGCCATTTGGAACCGATCTTGGGCTTCCGAAGACCTTCGTAAGGCGGATCAGAGTCTCTTACCAAGGACATGCCTATTCACTGGATTCGTCGAATATGTATGATGCCTGGGGTAGCCGTGGCCTCGTTGCAAAGGGGGGTATTCGCTATTTCGGAGGGATGTGCGTTGACACAAGAAACTGCCAATTTCGTGGAGTATTCTCTGATGCAGCAGGCACATTCGTAGCCGAATGGAAAGTCGTGGACGGCGTATCGATTCGAACCGTGTTGACAAACAGCAGCGACGTGGTTGATCTATTTCTGAAACATATCGATCCGCCGGAGTATGAGTAATAGCGGCCATGCCGGTATGTTCCGCCACGCCGACTCGGGGCTTTACCTCACCCATTACCGCGCCTACAGTCCCGTCCATGGCCGCTGGCTCAGCCGCGACCCGATCGGCGAGGCCGGCGGCGTCAATCTGTATGCGTATGTTGGAGGCAACCCGATCAGCAACATTGATCCTACAGGGTTGTCAACGGCTGTGGTTGACCGAGGTAACGGCACAATCACAGTTACTCTGAATGATGGACAGACGGTTACTTATCCAGTTGGTAACAACACCACAAATCCATCAGGTGATCCCAATACAGTAGGGAGTAATGGGCCTGCTCCGGCAGGAACATGGCCTGTTCAGTCACCGGTAAATACTTCAGGTGATGTTCGGTATGGTCCAAATTTCTGGCCTATTGGAGCAGTTGACGCGCAAGGTAATCGTGCAGATATTGCGCGTCAGCGTGGAATTGGTTTGCATGGAGGTCGCCGTAGTCACGAGTCACGTACTCAGGGGTGTCTTCGTATGGATGATGCGGATATTCTGGATTTGTACCAGCGCACCACCAACGATCCTTTAACAACTATAGAAATCCGGTAGAGACTATGTCTATAGGATTTCGGATGGTTATAGGGCTGATATCTTCGTTTGCTGTAATTTCGTGCTCTATGGCAACAACAGCCTTGAAAGAACAAGGCTCCTTTCCATCTCCAGGGAGGATGCGTACTGCGGTATTAAAAATATCTCCACAAGGCGGTGCTCTTCAGCTATCCGTCCAAACCAGTGCTGGGAGGCTGGTTCATATGGCAGATGATGTAACCGGTTTTCTATGGGCGGACGAAAAGTCTTTGGTATTTTCTTCGAGCCCAATCTATGGAAAGCCGGGAGTCTTTGAAGTTACATGTGATAGTGAACAACTAATTCTAAAAACACTCGTTGGCCCAAAAAATATCAACTCAGCTTATCCAGATGGTGCCGATTATTTTGAGCTCCAAGAAACCAATGGTCGTCATGTACAGTTCTTTTATGGGACGGATGTGGACAGCATCGACTTTAATGAGTTTCGCACAAAAAAATATTTGCGCTCGGTGATATTGCCCCAGTAACAATGCATGTGGAAGGCGTTATTGTTGTTTTAGCCGCCTGATCAGTATTGTCGTTACCGCTCAATCATCTCCGGCTGAAAATCCCTTCTCTTATGAATCACGGCCAGCACGACCGACCGACGTCCCCCCGCATTTGAGTAGCGGTGTGGTTTGGAGTCCAATCCCCCAGACGAAGGAGATTGGACGTGAAGAAGCGTTTTTCGGAAGAGCAGATCATCGGCTTTCTGCGTGAGGCCGAC
>PKCW01000208.1 GCA_002862965.1 Pseudomonadota bacterium | reverse complement strand
TTCCTGAGGATCGGGCGCGCTGCGCGCCACGGTCCAGACCTCGATCCGGCTCGCTCCGGCCGCACGCAGGGCGAGACTCAGGGCGGTGAGCGTGCCGCCGGTGGTGAGCACATCGTCGATCAGGGCCACGTGATCGGGCGGCGCGCCGTCCACCGCAAAGGCGCCGCGCAGGTTGCGCGCCCGCGCCGCGGCGGTGAGGCCCACCTGCGGCGGCGTGGCGCGCGTGCGCCGGGCGAGGTCGTCGCGCAGCCGCAGGCCCGGCAGCGGCGTCAGGTGCAGGGCGAGTTCGCGCGCCTGGTTGAAGCCGCGTGCACGCAGGCGGGCGGGGTGCAGCGGGACGGGGATCAGCGCCTCGGGCCAGGGCGTGCGCCGCGACGCGGCGAGCGCGGTGGCCATCAGATCGCCGAGCAGGCGCGCCCGCGCCAGACGGCCCTGGAACTTGAGCTGCTGGATCAGGGCGTCCACCGGCAGGGCGTAGCGCAGGGCGCTGAAAGCCCCGTCCCAGGCCGGCGGATGGGCCAGACAGCGACCGCAGCGCCAGTCCGCGGCGCCCGGCGGCATCGGTTGGGCGCAGCCGGGGCAGGCCGAGACGTTCCAGGGCAGGTCGGCGTGGCAGGCGGCGCACAGGTCCAGACCCGGCAGACCCGCCGCGCCGCAGAGGGTGCAGCGCCACGGCAGCAGCCACTGGGCGGCCAGGCGCCGGGCGCGGTCAACCATGAGGCGCCGTCCGGGTTGACAGCGGACGGGGGGCGCTTAAGATGCCGGGCATCACCGCCGGCCGCCAAGGAATGCTCATGCCCACCGTGTCCTCCGTCCTCGCGCAAGCGCCCCGTCATGACTGGTCCGCCACGGAGGTCCGCGCGCTCTTCGCCTGGCCGTTTCCCGATCTCGTGTTTGCCGCGCAAAGCCTGCATCGGCGCCATTTCGATCCCCGGGCGGTGCAGATCAGCACCCTGCTCAGCATCAAGACCGGCGGCTGTCCCGAGGATTGCGCCTATTGCCCGCAGAGCGTGCATTTCGATACCGGCGTGGAGCGGCAGAAGCTGATGGACCTTGAGACCGTGCTGGCGGCGGCGCGCCGGGCGCGCGAGGCCGGCGCCACGCGCTTCTGCATGGGCGCGGCCTGGCGCAGTCCGCGGCCGCGCGATCTGGAGCGGGTGGGGGCGATGGTGCGCGGCGTGCGCGAACTGGGGCTGGAAACCTGTGTCACGCTGGGCATGCTGGAAGCGCAGCAGGCCGCGTATCTGGCCGAGTGCGGGCTCGACTACTACAACCACAACCTCGACACCTCGCCCGAGCACTACGGCGCGATCATCTCCACCCGCACCTACCAGGACCGGCTCGACACCCTGGCGCATGTGCGCGAGGCCGGTATCAAGGTCTGCTGCGGCGGCATCGTCGGCATGGGGGAGGGCGAGGACGACCGCGCCGAGCTCTTGCGCGCGCTGGCCAATCTGTCGCCGCATCCGGAGAGCGTGCCCGTCAATCAGCTGGTGCGGGTCGAGGGCACGCCGCTGGCGGCGGCCGAGGCGGTGGATCCCTTCGATTTCGTCCGCGTGGTGGCGGTGGCGCGCATCCTCATGCCGCGCTCGCACGTGCGCCTGTCGGCGGGCCGCACCGCCATGAGTCCCGAGATGCAGGCCCTGTGTTTCCTGGCCGGCGCCAACTCCATCTTCTACGGCGAGCGTTTGCTGACCACGCCCAATCCCGAGGGCGACACGGACCTCGCCCTGCTGCATCGCCTGGGGATGCATCCCGAGCACGAGGCGGCCGGGGTGGCATCGGCGTGAGCAGCGCATCGCCTTTCGGGCAGCGCTGGGCGCAGGAGCTCTCCGAGCGCCAGGCCCAAGGCCTCTATCGCCGACCGCGCGTGCTCGAACAGCGCGCTGGGGTGCGGGCGCGCCTCTCCGGGCGGGACTGTCTGGTGTTCTGCAGCAACGACTATCTGGGGCTGGCCGATCATCCCGAGGTGGCGGCCGCTCTGGCGCAGAGCGCGACGGCCTGCGGCACCGGCAGCGGCGCGGCCCATCTGATCAGCGGACATCACCCCGAGCACGAGGCGCTGGAAGCCGAGCTGGCCGAGGCCGTGGGACGGCCGCGGGCGCTGCTGTTTTCGACGGGCTACATGGCCAACATGGGCGTCATCAACGCCCTCACCGAGCCGGGCGACGTCGTCTTCGAGGACGCCCTGAACCACGCCTCCCTGCTCGACGGCGGCTGGCTGTCGCGGGGGCGGATGCAGCGCTACGCCCACGCCGACGTGGCCGCGCTCGAGACGGCGATGACGGCGGCGCCCGGTCCTGCGCTCATCGTGACCGATGCGGTGTTCAGCATGGACGGCGATCTGGCGCCCCTGCCGGCGCTGGCGGCGCTGGCGGCGCGGCGCCAGGCGCTGCTCGTGGTCGACGACGCGCACGGCTTCGGCGTGCTGGGGGACGGGGCGGGCGCGGTCGCGCATTGCGGCCTTGCCGAGGCCGATGTCCCGGTCTATGTGGGCACGCTGGGCAAGGCGCTCGGGACCTTCGGCGCCTTCGTGGCCGGCAGCGAGACGCTGATCGAGTATCTGGTACAGCGCGCGCGCACCTATATCTACACCACTGCGCCGCCGCCCGCCCTGGCCGCCGCCACGCGGACGGCCTTGGCGCTGGCGCGGCGCGACGGCTGGCGGCGCGCGCGCCTCACCGAACTGATCCTGCGCTTTCGTGCCGGCGCCGAGCGTCTGGGGCTGCCGCTCATGGCCTCCGCGACCCCCATCCAGCCGCTGCTGGTCGGCGACGCCACGCGCGCCATGGCCCTGGGCGCGCGCTTGCTGGAGGCGGGCTACTGGGTGACGCCGATCCGGCCGCCGACGGTGCCGGCCGGGACGGCGCGACTGCGCATCACGCTCTCGGCGGCACATACGCCGGAGCAGGTGGACGGTCTGGTCGAGGCCTTGGGCCATTGTTGGGACCGGCGCGCATGAGGGGTCCGCCGCGGCATGGCTGATCGTCCCGAGGACTGGCGGCTGGCGCCGCACCGGCTCGACGACCGCGCGGTGCGCCGGCGCTACGCGCGCGCGGGGGCCGGCCTGGCGCACAGTGTGCTGCTCGCCGAGGCGCGCAGCCGCTTGCTGGAGCGGCTCGACTACATGCGTCTGGATCCGCGCTGGGTGGTCGATCTGGGCAGCGCGGCGGGGGCGGGCACGCACGCACTCGCACGCCGCTACCCGCAGGCGCGCGTGGTGGCGCTGGATGTCGATCGGGCGCTCCTGGGGCCGCTGCGGCGGCGGCGGTTGACGTTCTGGAAGAAGCGCCCCCTCCCCGTACAGGCCGACGGGCCGCGGCTGCCGCTGGCCGGGGCCAGTGTGGATCTGGTGTTTTCCAATCTGGTGCTGGCGGCGCTCAGCGATCCGGCGCCGATGTTCGCCGAGGTGGCGCGCATTCTGCGGCCGGGCGGGCTGTTCCTGTTCACCACCCTGGGGCCGGACACCCTGCAGGAGTTCCGCAGCGCCTGGGCCGCGGTGGACGATGAGCCGCATGTCCATCCCTTCCTCGACCTGCACGACGTCGGCGACGCGCTGGTGCGGGCGCGGCTTGCCGACCCGGTGATGGACGTGGAGCGGTTGTGCTTCACCTATGCGGATTTTTCGGTCCTGTTCGGCGACCTGCGTCAGGCCGGCTGGGGCAACGGGCTCATCGCCCGGCGCCGCGGCCTGACCGGCACGGCGCGCTTCGCGGCCATGCAGCGGCAGTACCGGGCGCAGCATCCGGGCCCCTCGTTGCCGCTCAGCATGGAACTGGTCTATGGGCACGCCTGGGCGCCCGAGCAGTCCCCACCGGTTCGGCATGACGGCGAGGTGCACGTGCCGCTGTCGAGCCTGCGCCGCAAGTCCGCGGGTGGTTGACGTCATGGCGACGCGGGGCTGGTTCGTCACCGGAACCGACACCGAGATCGGCAAGACCCATGTTGCATGCGGCCTATTGCGCCTGCTGGCCGGCCACGGCCTGCAGGTCGCCGGCTTCAAGCCCGTGGCGACCGGCTGCGAGGTGTCCCCAGACGGACTCCGCAACGCCGACGCCCTGGCGCTCCGGGAAGCGGGGACCGTCGATGTCCCCTATGAAATCGTCAACCCGTATGCCTTCGCGCCGCCCATTGCGCCGCATCTGGCGGCGCGCGAGGTTGGCGTCGCCATCGGTCCCGAGCCCATCGTGCGCGCCTTCAACACCCTGAGCGCGCGGGTCGATGCCGTCGTGGTCGAGGGCGCCGGCGGCTGGCGCGTGCCTCTGGGGGACGACTGGGACATGGCCGATCTGGCAGCAACGCTCGACCTGCCCGTGATCCTGGTGGTGGGCATGCGCCTCGGGTGCATCAACCACGCCTTGCTGTCGGCAGAAGCCATCGGACCGCGGCTGTGCGGCTGGGTGGCCAACCTGCCGCAGCCGGCGATGGCCGCGCTGGCCGGCAATCTGCAGAGTCTCCGGTCCCGGATGCCGACGCCCTGCCTGGGGGTGGTGCACCACGGTGAGGCCGCCGAAGCGGCGCTCGACCCGGCTTTCTTCCCGTGAGGCCAGGCCGCCCGGAAGCCCGTGATCCCTTGCGGCAATGACCTCCATCAATTAAGCTTCCCGGGCTTTTCCGGCCGCCTTGCGCATGGTCACGGCGAGCGCGGCAGGAAACCGAAAACTGGCGGTTGTGATGGGGTGTCCATGGACTCCCGAGACCCGATGGCGGAACAGCCTTTTTGCTGTGTCATCGCTCCCGACGGCTCCCTGACGCCACGGGCGGCGTGGGGCTTCGGCGCGCTGGCCTGTCTGCCCTTGGCCATCAGCGGCTTCTGGGCGGTTTCGACCGGGCTCTGGCCGATGCTCCCGTTCGCGGGGCTGGAAAGTCTGGCGGTCATCTTCACCCTGAGGCATTGCCTGCGCCGCAATGCCTACCGGGAAGTCATCCGCGTCGAATCCGGTCGCATCCGCATCGAGTCCGGCCACCGCCGCCCGGAGCGAACCACCGTTTTCGAACAGGCCTTTGCCCGCATCTGGCTGGATGCGGACGCCGAGCCGTCCCGGCTCTGGCTGGTGTGTCGCACTCGGCGACTCGAGCTGGGGCGCGATTTGAGAGATGTCGAGCGCCGGCAATTGGCGAATCGGTTGAAAGAAGTCGTTGGGTCGGGGCCGACGTGGCCGCGGTGCTCAACCCCCTGCCGCGCATGGTTTCTCGCGCGGCGGCTGCCGCCGACTGTTCCAGGCCCGTGCACAGCGCTGACATCGCCCAATCGCGGCTGTTCGAGGACATCCTGATCGGCGAAATCGCCGAGCTGCGCGACCATCTCGCAGCCGCCGAACAGAGGTGGCGGCGCCTTCGGGAACGCAGCCGAGTGGCGGATGCGCCGGTCCCGGACGCCCTGCTTCGGCTGCATGCGCGCATCGCCGAAGCCGAGCGTCTGCTGGTGCAGCTGCGGTGCCGGTTCGGCTACGACGGAGATTCACTCCGGGTGATTTAATCTCCCGAGCCGCTGGGGAGATTCACGTCGGCGCCGATCACGACGACAT
>PKCW01000216.1 GCA_002862965.1 Pseudomonadota bacterium | reverse complement strand
CGGCTGGGGCCTGCATCTGGCGCGTGGCCTCGCCGGGTTGCTCACGCATCTGTCCACAGCAGCCCCGGGACGGCGGAGGGGAGGGCAAGTCATGTCCGGCACGATCGTCCCGCCATCGCCCGTGCGGCCTGTCGGTGCACATCCCAACGAACTGGATCTGCGACGTATTCGTCGCGCCCTCGAGA
The DNA here is from genome assembly GCA_002862965.1 of Pseudomonadota bacterium. GTDB lineage: Bacteria > Pseudomonadota > Gammaproteobacteria > UBA5335 > UBA5335 > Macondimonas. The sequence goes on along the minus strand of PKCW01000216.1, from coordinate 5,411 downwards.
GCCGCCGGCGCTACCGCTATGTCGAGCCGCAAGTGGTCGGCATCGCGGGGGGATACCGCATCGAAAGCCCGTGCTGCTCCCGCAACATCGACCCCGAGGGCGGGGTCATCGACATCGCCCGACTGCTGCCGTGGCCTCATGACGGTCGCTGGCTGCTGCAATACCGGGACCACGGCCGGCAGCAGTGGGTGACCCATGCGTTCTTCGCCTCGCTCAGCGACGCGCTGGCGGTGCTGGGTGAGGATCCCGACCGGCAGTTCTGGCCCTGAGGTGCGCCATGGCGCTCATCTACTTCGACCACAACGCGACCACGCCGCTGGCGCCCGAGGCACTGGAGGCGATGTTGCCTTACCTGCGCGAGGCCTTCGGGAATCCCTCGAGCCCGCACCGGTTTGCCGAGGCGCCCGCCGCGGCGGTGCGCACGGCGCGGAGCCAGGTGGCCGCGCTCTTCAACGTGCCCGCCAAGGACCTCCATTTCACCAGTGGCGCGACCGAAAGCATCCACTGGGCGGTTCAGGGCGCGCTGGCCCTGCATCCCGAGCGCCGTCACCTCATCACCAGCGCCGTGGAGCATCCCGCGGTGCTCAAGCTGTGCCGCCATCTGGAACAGCAGGGCGTCGCGGTCACCTACCTGCCGGTCGATCGCGAGGGACGGCTGCGTCTGCATTACCTCGAGGCGGCGCTGCGGCCCGACACCGCGCTGGTCTCGCTGATGGCGGCCAACAACGAGACCGGCGTGCTGTTTCCGATCGAGCAGATCGCCGAGCTGACCCGCGCGCGCGGGGTGCTGTTCCATGTGGATGCCGCGCAGACCGCCGGCAAGCAGCCGCTTGATCTGGCGCGTGTGCCCATCGACCTCTTGTCGTTTTCCGGCCACAAGCTGCACGCGCCCAAGGGCATCGGCGCGCTCTACATCCGCAGCGGGCTCAACCTGCCGCCGCTGTTCTTCGGCACCCAGGAGCGCGGCCGGCGCGGCGGCAGTCTGAACGTGCCCGCGATCGTCGGCCTGGGCGAGGCCTGCCGGCTGGCGGTCGCGTCCCTGGACGGTTCATCCGCAGCGGTGGCTGCGCTGCGCGACCGCTTCGAAGCGGGCGTGCGCGCGCTGTTCCCCGCGGCACGGATCAACGGCGGGGCGGCGGAGCGCCTGGCCGGCACCAGCAACATCGGCTTTCCCGGCTATGACGGCGAGGCCATCGTGCAGCGTCTGGACCGGGCCGGCATCGCCGCCGCCAACGGTGCGGCCTGCGTCGCCGGCGGCAGCCAGGCCTCGCACGTGCTGATGGCCATGCACAAGGACGAGGCGCTGGCCAACAGCGCCGTGCGATTTTCCTTCTCACGCTACAACACCACGGCCGAGGTGGACGAGGCGCTCGCCGCACTGGCGCATGTTCTCTCCACCCTGGCCCCCGAGGCCGCCGCTGCACAGGGCGGCTGAACATTCAACAGGGGAATGCCGCATGAAAGTCATGATCCGCCGCGATGCCGCCGGTGCGCTGTCGGCCTATGTGCCCAAGAAAGACCTCGAAGAGCCCATCGTCTCGATGGAAAAGCCCGAAATGTGGGGCGGTGTGGTCACGCTCGCCAACGGCTGGCGGCTCGAGTTGCCGGCGCTGGCCGCCGACACGCGGCTGCCGCTGACCGTCGAAGTGCGCCGGCTGGGGGAATGAGCATGGACGCCGCCGATCTCGTCTGTCTGGAAAGTCTGCTCGGCGCCGAGGCGCCGCCGGATTGGCTGGCGCGCTTGCGCCGTGCACTGCCTGGCCGGTCGATCACGGTCTGCGATGCTGCCGACATGACCGAGGGCCAACCCTACCGGGAGTACCCGGCGTTCGAGGTCTATCTGGTGGACGGCTCGGGGCATTGCTGGCAGCTCACGCAGAACCCGGCGACCGCCACGGCCCTGGTCATCGCCCAGCGTCGCCGCAGGGCCGTGTCGTGAAACCCGCCGACTACGACATCCTGCTCAGCGAACCCGACTTCAGCGACCTGGAACGGCAGATGGTGAATGCGGTGATGGGTTCGCCCTACATCACTGCCGGCCCGCTCACCGAACGGCTGGAAGCCGCGGTGGCCGAGCGGCTGGGGCGTCGCCACGCATTGTGCCTGAGCAGTTCCACGCTGGCGCTGTGGCTGATTCTGCGGGCCGCCGACATCGGTTCGGGCAGCGCGGTGGTGGCGCCTTCCTATGGCTGGCGCCAGCTCGCCGATGGCGCGCTCTTCGCCGGTGCCGGCGTCGTGTTCGCCGACGTCGATTACTGGTCGGGCTGCCTCACGGCGGAGAAGGTCGCCGCGCGCCTCACCCCACAGACCCGCGCCCTGGTCGTGGCCAACGCCAATGGTCATCCGGCGCCCTGGGCCGAGCTGCGCGCACTGGCCGGCGCGCACGGACTGCTCTTGATCGAGGATTCGACCGAAGCGATCGGTTCGGTCTACCAGGGCCGGGCCGTCGGTAGCTTCGGCGACTGCGCCATTTTCGATTTCACCCAGCCGGGCCCGATCGCCTGCAGTGCGGGCGCGGTGATCCTCACCGACGACATCGACCTCGCCAGCCGCTTGCGGCTGTTGCGGGACCGGCGGCTGTCCGACCGCAGCTCGGTGGTGGCGGGGGGATTGCCGGTCGCGCAACTCGCGATGGGCGAGCTGAATGCGGGGCTGGGCCTGGCGCAGTGGACCCGGCTCGACGAACTTCTCAGCCAGCGCAAGGCGATCGAGGGGTATTACCTCGAGGTCATCCAGTCCTTCGAGGGCATCAAGCCACCCTATGCCGCGCCCGACGTGGACGCGGTGCACTGGTTCCTGTCACTGGTGCACCTGGGCACCCGGTTCAGCCGCAGCAGCCGCGACGACATCGTCGACGATCTGGCCACCGCGGGCGTGGAGGCCGCGGCCTATTGCCTGCCCCTGCACCGACAGGCGCGCTACTTCGACAAGCAGCGTCCGCGCCAGGACCTGTGGGTCACCGACAAGCTGGCCGACCGCGCGCTGGCACTGCCGTTTCATCGCCATCTGGATGCCGAGGAAGTCAGCTTCATCGTCCAGACCGCCAAGGATGCCTCCATCAACGTGGGGGCGGGTTCCGCCATCTATCTGTAAACAGGCGGCCCGAGCCGCCGAGGAGAGCGCCATGAGTACCGATGTCATGATCCACGTCCGTTTCGCCCCCGATGGCACCGTGATGGAAATCGGCGAGCGGCCGACGGGCTGCACCGCCCAGCAGTGGTTCAATTTCCTGACCCGCCAGAGCGGCCTGTCCTATCTCACGCTCTCCGGCGGGCGGGCGGTGTTCCGCATCGCGCCCGAGGCCGTTGGCGGCTTGCACGAACAAGCCGTGGCCGAGGTGGCGGCATGAACGATACCCATCATCTGGACCTCATCGCCGGCAGCCTGCACGCCGGCCGCATGATTCCCTATCTCGGCCCCGGCATGCTGGAACTGTGTCCCGAGGCGGGCACGGTGCCGTCCTCGCTGGAGGCGCTGGCAACCTTTCTGGGCAGCAAGGTGACGGTCCCCGGCCGCGCGCGCGGCAATCTCGGGGCGAGCGCCCAGTACATCGAGAACTTCAAGCACCGCAAGACGCTGGTGGACCTGATGTGCCAGGCCTTCGCGCCGGCGCTCACCCCCGCGCCGCTGCACCGGGCGCTGGCGGCGCTGCCGTCCGTGCCGCTCATCGTCCAGCTCTGGTACGACGACGTGATGCGCAGCGCGCTGGCCGAGCGACGGGACTTCGGGCTCATCCAGGGGTTGAGCCAGTCCGAGCATTTCGGCACCTGGCACCAGGCCATGGAAGCCGACGGCGCCGACCTGGACCTCGATGTGATCGCCGGGCGGACGCTGGCGCTCTACCAGCCCTGGGGCGCGGTGGCGCCGCGGCCGAACTTCCTGGTGTCCGACGCAGATTTCGTCGAGGTGCTCACCGAGATCGACATCCAGACCCCGATTCCCGCGCTGGTGCAGGAGCGCCGCCGCGAGCGGTCGTTCCTGTTCCTCGGTTGCCGCTTCACCAGCCAGACCGAGCGCATCTTTGCCCACCAGATCTGCAAACGCTCTGCGGCGCCGCATTACGCCGTGCTCGCCGCCGAGCCGACGCGCAACGAAGCCCGCTTTCTGGCCCAGCACGGCATCACCCGGCTGGCGCTGCCGCTCGCGGCGTTCGCCGATGCCCTGCAGGCGCAGCTCAGCGCCGGTCGTGCCGAGGCGCCGTTGTCGCGCACCGCCTGAAACCACATTTCTCCCGACAATCCGCCGGAGCGTCTCCCCGACCTCCGGTGGGCACCGGGAGCCCCGCAAGGGACGGCCGGTGAACCGCTTGTCCGGCCGGAGGCGGGCGGCCCGCACTCCCCGGCGCTGCCGATGTTCAAGTTTCCTTGCCGGTCGCCGCGGCGCGACCAGGCGGTCTTGCCTGACCGGAAAGACCCGCTCGCATTTCGCTCGGCGCAGGACCCGCGACGCACGAATCGATAGGCGGCGCTCCGGTCTTGGCGACGGGGATCGCAGGCGTTCTGGCCACGGCAACAGTGACCCTTTTCCGCAGCTTTTCTGAAATGCCTGCTTAACACGAGCAGTGCTAACGTCAATGAGCGCTGATCGGTATGTCGCGTCCGAAGGGCAATCGTCGCGACGCTGAAAGGGCAAGTGTCACTATCATTTGGGGAGCTGAACATGAAGAAAATCCTGTCATCCTTGAGCTTGATGATTGCGTCCATGGGCGCTCATGCCGCCATGGTCGAGGTGGACGATGCCGGCTTGGCCGATGTTCGGGGTCAGATCAATCTCGTCAGTCTCGTCAACGTCGGCGTGTTCAGCGACAGCGTGTTCAGCCTGGTGAGCGGCTTCGGCGCCGACAGCCTGGCATCGGGCGTGCAGGTGGCCGGCGGCCATTCGCTGTTCACGGGCCTGAACGTTCTGGGCGCGACCGGCGCGACGGGTGTCAACATCGGTGGTGTTTCCGGCGTGTCGCTCGCTTCCGTGCTGGGCGGAACGGCTGCGACGGGCTTGAATCTCGGCGGTGCGGCAGGACTCTCGCTGGCGTCCGTATTGGGAATCACCGGCGGTACGGGCCTTGGCCTTGGCCCCGCGCTGGTCTCGATCGTAGCACCGGTCAACCTCGTCGGACTGAACGGTCTGGCCTTGGTCAATGGTGGTCTGGGCGGCGTATCGGTGTTTTCCGGGGTCAGTCTGCCGATCGGCGCGACCGGTGCCAGTATCGTCACCACCCCTTGGACGCTCAACGGCTTCGGCGCCTTCAACCTGTTCTGATCAGCTCGCGGCATAGGCCGAGACGGCAGTCGCATGGGCTGCCGTCTCGCTGGAAAATTCGATGCAAGGTCGCAATCGTTTGGCTTCGTCCCGGGAGGGGAAAATCATGATAGCGAAAGCACAAGGCCTCAGCCTGCTCATTGCCAGCGCAGCCA